>CAYQMZ010000258.1:0-9185 GCA_964418725.1 uncultured Pirellulaceae bacterium | reverse complement strand
TTGTTCGCCCTCCCCGACACACTCGCTAAAGCTCGGTGCCGACCCTCCCACGAAAGTGCCATAAACAATGGAGAAGTTAGCTCGTGGGAGGGTGAAGTGAGGAAGCGAGTAATCGACGTACTTGTGGGTAATGACAAGCGGGCCCAACTTTTTAAAGAACCAACGACTCAGCACACTACTCTGTCGTGCCATTAACGTGCAGAGCAGGGAAGTCTGCCGTCGTGGCGACCTTGGCTGCCTCACCATCCGCCGCGAAAACCGCGCGAGCTGCGACCTGATGCCTACGCGCCAGAGCCAACCCATCTTCCAGCGGCAGAATGCACAGGGCGGAAGCCACCGAGTCGGCGAGCATGCAGTTTGGTGCGACGACGGAAACAGACTTGCGATCCGTGGTGCCTAGGCTTGTCGTGGGATCGATGATGTGCGAGTAGCGCGTGCCGTCGATTTCGATAAACTGCCAAGCGTCTCCGGATGTGGCGATGGCTTGTTGTTTCAAAAAAATCTGTTTGGGCGTGCTGCGATCTCGCGGATCCAGCCCCGACACGGTTACTGCCCAGCCAGCGTGCTGCCGTGGCGGACTTCCGGAGACGGCAATGTCGCCACCGCCATTGACGAGCGCCGCGGTGATCCCATGTTCATTCAATATCGCCAGTGCAGCGTCCACAGCATAGCCTTTCGCGATTCCCCCCAAGTCCAACTGCATTTGCGGACGCATCAGGCGGACGGCCTGCTTGTCTCCCGCGAACTCCACAAATTGGAAACCCACCGCTCGCCGCGTTTGTTCTAGTTGGCGATCAGTCGGCAGACGTTTCTTCTTTCGTGCGCGTCGCCAAAGTTTTGAGACGGGGCCAATCGTTACGTCAAAAGCGCCGTTGCTCTTTCGGCTAAGTTTGTCGGCGGCTTTCAACACGGTCCACAAATGGTCTCCCACAGGTACGGGGGCCGAATGAGGGGAGGAACGGCAAAGTCGGTTTAACTCGGATTCGGCTGAATAATTGGACAAGTCGGCGTCGATTTCGGCGATCAGTTGCCACGCTGCATCAAAAGCAGCGTTTGCCGCCAATCGATCGGACGAATACAATGCCACATGCCACTGGGTGCCCATATGAGAGGCTGATTGCCGGAGCAACGGGAACTCGTCCTGCGAGTCGCTTGCGATGGCGGGGACCTGGAACGCGATGGTTGTTGACCATGCGATAACGGCAATTCTTACGATGGCGATTCGGAAAACGCTCTCGAAGAACCTTCCCATAACGGCAACGCCCACCCACCGTGAATTTCGTGGAGTACGGAACATGAATCTAGCTCGCATCACCTGTCTTCGATCGTCGACTTTTGGTCGCGCGTTCTATTGTATCTGCTTACTGGCTGCCGGGCTCGGTTGTGCCAAAGCAGAAGAGGCTTACAAGCCGCTTGAGGTCAAGGATTCGTCCGCGAAGACTGAATCGGAAATGAAGGCCTATGACGAGCTTATTGAACACACCGAGGTGAAGATCTCCATGCTGCCGATCAAAGGTGGCGAGTTCACCATGGGGAGTCCGGCGAACGAAGCTGACCGTGCTGATGACGAAGTTCAGCATAAGGTGAAGGTCGACCCGTTTTGGATGGCCAAATGCGAAATCACTTGGGATGCATACGAATGCTGGATGTACGACTTGGACATCCAACGACGCAAAGCTTTTAAAATCAAAGGGAACGCTCGCGATGCGGCGGCCGACGAATACCAGCTTTCCCAACCCACAACGCCATACATGAACATGGACTTCGGGATGGGCAAGAAAGGCTATCCTGCAATCTGCATGACGCAGCTATCGGCTCGCACGTTCTGCAACTGGCTTAGCGAAAAGACTGGACGTTACTATCGTTTGCCGACCGAAGCCGAATGGGAATACGCTTGCCGAGCAGGTACCAAAACCGCCTACTACTGGGGCGATGACGTGGGCGAGATCGACAAGCACGCTTGGTACTACGAGAACTCTGACGAAGTCTATAAGAAGGTCGGTAAGCTGGAGCCAAATCCATGGGGGCTCCACGACATGCATGGGAATGTTGCAGAGTGGGTGCTAGACCAGTACGCACCGTACCAGACATCCAGCGATCCGCTCCTTAATCCTGTAACTGTGCCCAAGACGATCTATCCCCGCGTCGTTCGTGGAGGAAGCTACTACGATGACCCGGATCTGCTTCGCAGTGCAGCCCGTGAAAAATCGGACAAAGAATGGAAGCAACAGGATCCCCAGATTCCAAAGAGTATCTGGTACCACACGGACGCGACGTTCGTTGGATTTCGAATTGTCCGTCCTTTGAAGGTTCCCTCGGATAAAGAGAAAAAGGAAAAGTGGGAAAAGCACGAGCCCGTCCAAAAGCGTAAAGAAGGCCGGCTCTAAAGCTGACAGCTCACCGCCGTCCAATTCTTGGGCTCCGCATTGCTTGCATTGCGGAGCCCTTTTTGTTGATTCCGCACTCCCAATCAACGTCGAATTGTCCACGTTTTCAGGCATGACTTACGTTGTGCTTGTGCTAGCGTTTCGATTCTTGTTATGTTTTTGCGGCTCAGTGATGGAAATGGATTTCCCCGAGGCGCAGTCATGTTCTTTTTGTTTCGTCGCGTTCATGCGACGAGTTTCGACGTTGGTCCCAGTCGGTCGCGAAGGATTCGCCAAAGCCTAGTTTGGGGTTTCTTCGTTTGCGCCGCAGTTGCGCATGCCCCTGTCGCGCTTGCGCAATCGCAGTCCGATTTCTACGCTCAAAATGCTGCCGAAGTTGAACCGTTCGAGGGCGGCCCGGAATTGACGACGGCCGATACCGGTTTGGAGAATGCGGCCACGCAAGTGGCATCTGCTCCGACAGAGGCGACGGATGCCAAGCCCGTCAACAAGCTGCGTCCCGAAACGGCAACTGCGAAACGGACCGCAATCGAGAAGTCTCATACGCCTGTCTTGCGTCGCGAAGCTGATGCCAACGCCGATGCGGCTCAATCTGGTCCTGACGAAGTGACCGCGGCGGCTGAGAAACTGTTAAAGCCGCCTGTCGCTGGGGAGTCCTCGTCAGAAGCACCTACGCGGGAGGACTTTGAAAGGCTTCGAAAAGAAATCGAGGAGAACGAAGCACTCGACGACAAGACACGAACAACGCTGACGTCCGTCGTTCGACAGGCGGAAGACGGATTGAAGACGACTGCTGAATCTTTGGCTAAAGCAAAGGCCTTATTGGCGAAGACACAGTCGGTGCCAGCACAGACCGAGAAGCTGAAGGAAACACTTCGCAAGACGCCGGCCGAACCCGAGTTGCCTAATCTGGCTGAGCTGACCGTCCGTGACGTTGAGAGCACGCTGCAGGAGATTCGTGATGACCTGACGCTGCAGCGACAGCGAATTCAGGCAGAGCAAAAGCGGAACGAAGAACTGCAGGCGGGTCGCAAGACGAGTCAACAAAGGCTGCAAGAGATTGCCGCCAAGCGAACCGAGCTGACGGATCAGCTTGCGGCCGATCCCGCAGGTGACGTGAGCCCCCTGCAGCGAAAGATCCAGATCGCCGAATGGAAAACGCAACTGGCGATGCTCGACGCCCGTGAACAGCTGATCAAGGCGGAGGCAAAGTACGCACGCTCCATGACGGGCCTGCAACCACTGCAAAACGATTTGGATGTTCGCGTTGTCGCGCGAATCGAGGCACTGCGAAACCACTACGCCGAGGCGCTGGAGCGAAAGCAGCAGGAGGAACTCAAACGCGGAATCGAAGAGGCCAGGCAGAAGGCCAGGCTTACGGACCCAGATCTGCACTCATTGGCTGAACACAACTTGGAACTGGCCGAACTGCTTTCGAAATACCACGAGCAACACACCCACGCTCGCAGCGAGCTGGACAAGATTATGCTGCAGTTCAATGAGCAGGAGGAGTCTTTCCTCAGCATTCAAAAGAAGGTCGAAAAGATTGGAATGACCGAGGCCATCGGCATTCTATTACGAGCACAAGATCGGGAGCTGATTGATGACCGTCCACTTCGGATACGCGCTGATCAGATTGAAAAGGAGCTGCCGCAGGTCGAGCTAACTCGAATCACCGCCAAAGAAGAACGCGACCAAATGGCGGAGATGCAGGCTCTGATCGACGAGTATTCCATGCGTGTCGCAAAGCGTCTGCCACCAGCAGAAGCCGACCGAATGGTGCGCGAGTTGTTGGAAGCACGTCGAGATTATTTGGATGAACTCAGCACCGAGCTGAGTGACTATGAAGAAACTCTGGGTGACTTGCATGGGACGCTGAAAAACACAGCCGACGTCACGAAAGACCATCACCGCTATATCGACGAGCATGTGCTGTGGACGCGGAGTTCCGATCCGATTGCACTGGAAGATGTCCAGCTTTCGCACATGGGATTGGGCGTGCTTTTCGAACCATCGAACTGGACCCGCGTCATTACCGATCTTGGTATCGCCATCCAACGTCGTCAAATACTCAGCCTCTCCGGATTTGCCGTGTTAGTGATCGGTCTTGTCTTGGTAGATCGACTCAAAGATCGCGTAACGGCGTTGGGCGAAGAAAAGTCCGTCGAGGCAGACTTTCGATTTGCGCCGACGGCCGAAGCTGCGACAGAGACGGTATTACTGGCCAGCGTCTTTCCCGGCGTTTGTTTGCTATTCAGTTGGTGTATCGCCAATTCGACGGGCGTAAGTGATTTGACGATGGCGATCGGAATCGGACTGAGATGGATTGCAATGACGTGGTTTGCGCTTGCGTTACTGCAACAGGTGGTACGTCCTGGCGGATTGGCGGAGAAGCACTTTCGTTGGCACGACAACAACCTGCGAGTCGTACGCAAGAACTTGCAGTTGCTCTTACTCTTCGGGCTGCCGTCAGTCTTTCTAGTGACGCTTATTGAGTCCTTTGATCAAGGAAAGTGGACCTCGTCCTTAGGTCGCCTGTCATTTATCAGCGGTATGCTGATCATGGCACTCTTCATGCATCGGTTGCTGACCCCTTACCGTTCGTCGGGCGGCATCTGGGCAAAGCGAGAAATCTGGCTGTTCAAGGTCAGGCATCTGCTGCACGCATTTTGTGTTTTGCTGCCCTGTTCACTCGCGATCTTGGCCGCGGTCGGCTATGGCTACTCGGCTCATCAATTGGCATACCGTGCCCACCTTTCGCTGTGGCTGGCGATTGTCGTGGTCCTTTCTTACTTCATGATCGCTCGTTACTTTCGAATCGCGAGACGCAACGCGGCAGTTCGGCATATGCGGCGAAAGCGGGCTGAGTCAGAAGAGTCGGACTCGGACATCGCGGTCGAAGATGAACTGGACTTTCAAGAAATCGGTGACCAACTGAAACAGTTGCTGCGAGGAACGGCCGCTGTGGTTTCGCTGCTTGGCTTGTCCTTGATCTGGGCCGATATGGTTCCGGCCTTGCGGATGCTAGATGACAAGCAGTTGTGGTCGACGACGCAAATGGTTACGGAGAACGTCCCGCAGGAAGATGGCACGATTCAAGTGCTCTCGTCGCAGAAGACGGTTCCCGTAACCGTGGCTGATTTGTTGTTGTGCTTCATGACCATCACGGGCACGGTCATGGCGGCGAGGAATATCCCTGGGCTGTTGAACGTGACCATCTTCGAGCGTCTGCCGATTGATTATGGTACGCGCTACGCAATGACGGCTGTTTCTCGCTATCTGATTTCGCTGATCGGGATCGTGGCAGCCTTTCATTTGATTGGCGTGACGTGGAGCAGTGTGCAATGGCTGGTCGCAGCGATGACCGTGGGGCTAGGTTTCGGCTTGCAAGAGATCTTCGCGAACTTCGTTTCGGGGTTGATCATTTTGATGGAGCGACCGATTCGCGTCGGTGACTTTGTGACCGTTGGTGGCGTCATGGGCAAAGTGACTCGCGTACAGATTCGAGCGACGACGATCACCGATATGGATCGTCGCGAGCTCGTTGTTCCTAACCGTCGTTTCATCACCGAGGACGTCATCAACTGGACGCTTTCGGACCCGATCACGCGATTGGTGCTGCCGATTGGGATCGCCTATGAATGCGATCCACAACTAGCTCGGGAGCGACTGTTGGAGGCTGCAGCCGAGCATCCGTTGGTCTTGTCCGAGCCTGAACCCACCGCGGTATTCATGGGATTCGGCGACAGTACGTTGGACCTGGAGCTGAGGGCATTTATCATGGGGCGAGACCAAGTCTTCGAAGTCCGCGACCAATTGAATCTTGCCATCAATCGCTCGTTCAAAGATGCGGGACTGGAAATCGCCTTCCCACAACGAGATCTTCACATCCGATCGGTCGACTCAGAAGCTTCGGCCGCTGTGTTGGGGAATCTGCTTGCAGAAGAAGGGGGCGACGCTAAGCTTGCCGTTAGTCGAGAGCTCAGGGAATTGTTGCGAATGTCGAAGTCGAAGGGAAACGAGGCAGCGTGATGCGTTTGTTCGAAGGAACGGAGTTCGATATTCCGCCACGCTGCGATCGCTGCAACGAACTGGAAGCGGATTGTCAATGCGAGCCGTTGCCCGAGCCCAAACTGCCGCCCGACCAACAAACGGCCACCGTGCGAACTGAAAAGCGCAAACGCGGAAAACTGGTCACACTCGTACAGGGGCTGAATGCAACGGACTGTGATCTCGTCGAATTGCTAACCACGCTAAAGAATCATTGTGGTGCCGGTGGTACAGTAAAGGACGACGTGCTGGAGATCCAAGGAGATCAATCCGCACGCGTTCGTGAAAAGTTGCAGTCCATCGGATTCAATGTGAAGTGAAACGGTCTCTCACGTTGTCGACGCCGGTTGCATGTGCCCAGACTATCGTAGAGAACCGGATCATGAAGTATCTCTCGTTGCTGTTTATCCTGACGGTGCTTTCGCTCAACGCTTTGGCGGATCAACCCAACATCATTTTGGTGATGGCCGATGATCAAGGCTGGGGGCAAATGGGATACTACGATCATCCCGTGTTGAAGACGCCGCACTTGGATGAGATGGCTCAGCACAGCTTGCGGTTCGATCGGTTCTATGCAGCTGCTCCCGTATGTTCACCGACGCGCGCGAGTGTGTTGACGGGCCGCACTAACATGCGAACAGGCGTGCAAAGCCACGGTTACGCGCTGCGGCTGCAAGAAAAGACGATTGCAACGGCCCTTCAAAATGCTGGCTACGCGACGGGGCACTTTGGCAAGTGGCATCTGAACGGAATGCGTGGTCCCGGCGTCCCAATGTTCGATAGCGATACGCACCATCCTGGAAAGTTTGGTTTTCAAGAGTGGCTTTCCGTTACGAACTTTTTTGATCGCGATCCGATCCTCAGTCGCAAAGGGAAGTTCGTCGAGTATGACGGAGACTCTTCGGAAATCGTTGTCGATGAAGCGTTGAAATTCATCACCAAGCAGGCCGGCAACAACAAGCCATCGTTCACCGTTATCTGGTTCTGTACGCCTCTCTCACCGTTTCGAGCGAGTGATGAAGACAAGGCAGCATTTGGTGAGTTGGACGTGGATTCGGAAAGCCATCATGGTGAGCTGGTGGCGATGGATCGCAGCATGGGCTCGTTGCGAAAACGCTTGCGTGAACTCAAGATTGAAGAGAATACGATTCTCTGGTTCTGCAGTGACAATGGAGGACTGCCCAAAATCACGCCGGATACGACCGGCGGACTGCGTGGCTTTAAGTCTGATGTTTACGAAGGTGGTTTGAGGGTACCGGGGCTGCTTGAATGGCCGGGGCACATCGCGCCGCGCATTACTGAGTTTCCGGCTGTCGTGATGGACATCTTTCCTACGATTGCCGAGATCGTAGGGCTGCCGGACGATGCCATGTTGCAACCGCAAGACGGCATCAGCCTGCGAGAGCTGTTCGACCACGATCTAAAGAACCGCAGCAAGCCAATCCCGTTTCAATGCTTTGGTAACACGGTCTTGTTGGACAACAACATGAAGCTGTTGCGTTTTACGCAGAAGCGGAAAGCTAAACAGCGGGCTGATGCGCAGGCACCACGCTATGAGCTGTACGATTTGTCAGTCGACCCGAAGGAGCGAAACAATCTGTACGGTGTACGGACCGATGTTGCGAAAAGAATGACGCAGCAAATGGACGAGTTGCGGGCGTCAATCTCCGGCAGCTTTGACGGTAAAGACTACGCGGAAGGTAAACTGTTGCCCGAAAATCCCGAGCCCCGTTTTTGGATGCAATTGGATCAGTATCGGCCGTACTTTGACGCGTGGGAAAAGCGGCCCGAATATGGGGCTCGCATCAAACGTGGCCGCTAGTGTCCTGAGTCATCAATTCGTTTGATTCGTAGGTCCGGTTCCTACCGGACAAAACAAGAGTTGGACCGCACAAAGGCCGGTAGGAACCGGGCCCTACTTTTTAAAGAACTATCGACTCGGCACACTAGCGGGGAGGGTAGAACTAACTCGTTTTCGCCCCTCCCGACACACTCGCTAAAGCTCGGTGCCGACCCTCCCACGAAAATGCCATAAAAATGGAAGAGTTAGCTCGTGGGAGGGTGAAGTGAGCCTACTTTTTAAAGCACTAGCGACTCAGCACAGTCAGTATTTAGTATTGGCGGAAAGGGTCGCGGGAAGCCAGCCAGCTGAACAAGCAGCTGGTCAAAAAAAATCTGAGATTCGCTGCGCAGTCTTCCTGCGGTTCACGCTATTGGGGATAGTTGCGTGAATTGATCTGAATTGACGACGGGCCAGTCATGGCGGAAGTAACCGAAATACTGCAGCGTCTTGCTGGTGGAAACACTGGTGCAGCCGACGAACTGATACCTCTGGTTTACCAACAGTTGCGGCAAATCGCACAAAAGCAGTTGGCTGCTGAAGACGCTCGCCGCTGGGACGCTACGGAAATCGTGCACGAAGCCTACATGCGTATCGTTGGCGATGCACCGGTAAGCTGGAAAGACCGTGCTCATTTCTTCGCGGTTGCGGCCACTGCAATTCGTCGCGTGTTGGTCGACAATGCTCGGAAGGAAAAAAGCCTGAAGCGTGGTGGCCAACGCAAACATGCGAATCTATCACTAGATGGCTTTGGCAAGGATGACATTGGTTTCGAGCTGATTGATCTGGACGAAGCCCTTGATCGCCTTCGGGAACTCAACGAGCGACAGGCAAAGCTTGTCGAGCTGCGATTCTTTGGAGGACTCACGCAGGACGAGGCGGCCGAATTGTTGGGCGTCTCACGTCGC
>CAYQMZ010000257.1:869-9227 GCA_964418725.1 uncultured Pirellulaceae bacterium | reverse complement strand
GTGCAATCGAGATCGAGCTGAGTAGGATCGAGCAGCAGTCGGTGGACACGCTATTCTTTGGCGGCGGTACTCCCACGCATCTGTCGAACGATCAACTTGAACAACTGTTTCGAACAGTGCTAAACACCTTCCCCGTGTCTCCGGGAGGTGAGTTTTCCATCGAAGCGAATCCGGAAGACATCTGCCCTGAAATCGTTTCGACGTGTGCGAGCTTCCACGTTAATCGCATCAGCTTGGGCGTCCAATCGTTTCGCGACGACAAGCTCGAAAAACTCGAGCGGGGTCACAGTCAAGATATCGTCGCACGTTGCCTGGAAATGCTACGTCCAGCAATCGACAGCGTGTCGCTAGATCTAATCTTTGGTTCACCGGGAGAGACGAGCGCCGAATGGGAGGCCGATCTCGATGGCGCTATCGAACTAACACCGGATCACGTTTCAACGTACGGCTTAACGTATGAAGCCGGGACGCAGTTCCACGTTCGAAAGGAAAAGAAGGAACTGATACAGCTGCCGGAAGAAACGGAACGAGAGATGTACGAAATGGCGATCGACCGCTTGGTCGACGCCGGCTTCGAACACTACGAGGTATCCAACTTTGCCAAACCGGATCACCGATGCCAACACAACGAAAACTATTGGCTTTGCGGATCGTTTTACGGCATTGGGCCTGGCGCGTCCGGCTTTGTGAACAACGTCCGCCAGTCTAACCATCGAAGCACAACGACTTACTTGAAAAAGGTACTTGCCAACGAGTCGCCAATTGCCGAATCCGATGTACTCTCAACGTCTGACTTGGCCCACGAGCGACTTGTGTTTGGACTGCGGCGTCTTGAAGGCGTTGGGCGTGACGAATTCAAGTCCGCCACTGGGATGGACGTGATGGAGTTGGTTGGTGATAACCTCCAGTGGCTCGTTGGCGAGGGCCTGCTGGAAATCGACAATGAACGAGTTCGGCTGACGCGAAGCGGCTTGATGGTCAGCGACTCAATTTGGCCCTATCTGTTGTAAGCGAAACGTGTCAAACAAAGTACGTGACGAACCGATATCGGCGGGACTGCCCGATACGAAGTGGAAGCAAACGTTCCGCCGGCAGCTCAAACAGTGGTACCGGGCGCACGCCAGAGATCTACCGTGGCGACGCACTGCCGATCCGTACTGCATCTGGGTCAGCGAAATCATGCTGCAGCAGACTCAGGTCGCTACCGTTATTCCATACTACGAACGATTCCTTGAATCATTCCCGACCGTGGCCGACTTGGCTGCCGCCGATGAAGAAGTCGTGCTCCGTCACTGGGAAGGACTAGGTTACTATCGACGCGCGCGGCAATTGCACAAGGCAGCAAAGCAAATCGTTGAGTTGCACGATGGCGTTTTTCCTACCAATGCCGAAGATGTAGACGCACTGCCCGGTATTGGCCGTTATACGCGAGGCGCAATTCTCTCGATCGCCTTCGACCAGCGACAGCCGATCCTCGAAGCGAACACCATTAGGCTCAATTGCCGCCTACTCGCACTTGAGGAAATTCACACTTCGTCGGCCAGCCAAAGGCTGCTTTGGCAATTCGCGGAGGACATACTGCCTCGAAAAGGATCGGGGCTTTTCAACCAAGCTCTCATGGAACTGGGTAGCGCTGTCTGCACGCCGCGGGACCCCAAATGCTTGTTGTGCCCGGTGGCCTCCATTTGCCCGACCCGCGCCGCTGGAAAGCAAAACTCTATCCCAGTTCCGAAGAAGAAAACCGTCTATGAGGAACTGGCGGAGACTGCTGTCGTCGTCTTCAAGAAGAATAAGGTGTTGTTACGACGTTGCCGCGAAGGCGAGCGTTGGGCTGGCTTGTGGGACTTTCCTAGGTTTGAATCCACAGCCGCGAATGGCAAACAGAGTTCCGAGGCAGCCTGCGTTCAACGACTCACGGGCATTGATTGCCGCATACGAGACCAGTCCCTGAAGACACTTAAACACGGTGTAACAAAGTATCGCATAACGTTAACCGTTCGTGCCGCGGACTTTGAATCTGGACGGCTCAAACGCGGCGACGAGTTGGCCTGGGTGCAACCCGAGCAACTCGAGGAATATCCGTTAAGCGTAACGGGGCGCAAGATCGCCAAGCTTTTGACAACATCGTAGGTCGGCACCAACACCCAATGCAAAACGGCTCCAAATGGAGCCGCTTTGTTGGTTGATGCGTTCAATGCCTGTATGCCCGTTGTTTCGACGGTGATGCAGACCGTTACGCGAACAGACTGGTGATGGCTTTTGCTTTCACCAGTTCGCGTGGCTGATTCAGGTGATTCAGCACCATCGTCTCTGGATCAATTCCGAATGCGTGGTAAATCGTCGCCAGCAATTCGCCTGGATGGACCGGATTTTCCAGCGGACCGGACGCCGTCTTGTCCGACTTGCCATGGACGTAGCCACGCTTGATACCGGCACCGGCGACGCACGCGGTGTAGCAATACGGCCAGTGGTCACGCCCGTCGTTGCTGTTACCGTTGCCCGAGGTACTGACGCCGCGTTGTGGGCTGCGACCGAACTCGCCAACGGCCACGACCAGCGTGTCTTCCAACATGCCACGGTCGTCCAAGTCGGTCATCAACCCGGAAAGGCCCGCATCCAACATGGGACCGCTTTGGTTCTTCATTCGCTTGGTCAGCTCGACGTGCACGTCCCACGAATGGTTGTCGGAGTTTGCAACCTTAGGCCATACGACTTCGACAACTCGCGTGCCCGCTTCTACCAGCCGCCGAGCCAACAAGCAGCTTTGCCCAAACGTGTTTCGACCGTACATCTCGCGAGTTGCGTCGTTCTCTTGCGACAAGTCAAACGCGTCACGAGCTCGACCAGATACGATCAGGTTAAGAGCACGATCGTAGTACTCATTGAGGTTGTGATCCTTCACGGCAGCATCAACTGCCGGCATCTGTTTGCTGATCAGATCACGCAACCGAGCCCGCCGCATCAATCGCTCTGGGAAGACTTCAGGACGCAGCTTCAGGTCATCGATCTTGATCCGCGACATTTTCTCCATGTCCATGTCATCGCCCGTGGGATACAAGGTGTACGGATCAAATGACTTCCCGAGGACCCCGGCGGTGCCACCCTTGCCCACGACGTTACTTTCTTGCAACGGACGCGGCAGCATTACGAATGGAAGCATTGGTTCCGTCGGTGGTCGCAATCGGATGATGTTGGAACCGAAGTTTGGGAAGTCCTTGGGACTTGGCGGCTCCAACTGACCAGACGGGCTGACCTTGTCCGTCGTGTACCCCGTCATCATTTGATAGATGGCCGCTGTGTGGTTGAACAAACCGTTGGGCGTGTAGCTCATCGACCGAATCATGGTGAACTTGTCGTTCACCTTGGAAAGCTTGGGCAACAACTCCGTAAACTGCACGCCCGGCAGTTTGGTTGAAATGTTGTTGAATGCACTTTTGACGTTGTCGGGCACATTCTCTTTGGGGTCCCATAAATCGATATGACTTGGACCACCCTGCAAGTAGACCAAGATAATACTCTTGGCCTTGCCCCAGCCCGGTCCACCGCCCGTGTTCGCCATCGCCTGCAGACCGAACATGTCCCCGAGCGTCAGCCCCAGCATTCCGGCGCCGCCAACTCGGAGAAGGTCACGACGCGTTGGTCGCAACTTGTCGCAAAAATCGTTTCCCGCTTGTCCTGGAATTCGCCACATGACGGTGCTCCTTTGAGGGTCACTTGAAATGAATACATGCGACGGATTTTGTTACGCCCAGTGAATCAATCACCTACAGGCAAACCGCCTTCATGTCGTCACTTCATTGCTCGCACCACAGCCCGCCAAGACGGTGATGCGTTTACCGGTTCGTAATATGATTTGGTGGTTGTTGCGACCTGCTACTACCGACCAGAAGAATCTAGTGGTTGAACAAGAACGAAGGGTTGTTGATTAACGCAAAAGCCACATCCTGTGCAGCTGTCAGAGGGTTATTCTTGAGCTGTTCGTAACTAACTGCTACTTCGCCTCGCAGACGCAACAAGGCCGGGGCGACCTGAATGGGCGTTTTGGCCGTCGCGACGGCTCCTTCCAGCTTCTTCAATTCGGGATCTTCGGGTAGCGGCTTTTTGGCCATCGCCAGATTTGCACGCAACTCTATCAATTCTCGGCTGTATTCACCGAAGTACTCCAGCAGGCGTTTGCTTTCATCCTTGGATCGATCCGCTTTTTGGATGGCCAAAATGTCTTCAACGTCCTTCGGCAACCCAAAGTCTAACGGTGCTTTGGAATCTGTAACGGAAATTCGGAATCGCCCCAGAGAAAACTTGTTCCCGCGATAATTCTGCATCAACTGCAGTTTGAGCTGAGCTCCAAAATCCGACCCCACAGCATCTTTCAATGTGAAGATTGCTTCGTGCGGCTTCCCCGTATTCGGCGATACCGCCCAGCCGTTGTTGCTATCTCCGTTCTTGCCGTCAACGGCAGTCTTCACGTCGTAGTTTTTCTGACTGAAGTCCGCTTTGGCGTCCACCAATTTCACGTCCTGGAATTTGGGCTCCTCGACTCGCAGAAGTCGAATCTGCCGCACATCGATCGTGTTTGCTTTCGTATCCGGGTCAAATCGCAAGCTCGCCAAGTCTTCGCCGCTTTGGAAGTAGTAGCGATACGATAGCCATTGACCTTTACCTGAAAGCGTGAGCTTGACGGAACGAGACTCTTCAAAGTTCTTCTTCGAATTGGTAGCCCAGAACAATTGAGACTCGGCCGCGTCCTTGACCTTCGCTTGCACTTCCAGCAAGAACAATTTGCCCTTTGCTTCGATGTTTCGAGTTAACGTCGGATCTTTTCCATTCAAGGCAAGCGTCAAGCCACCATTCTTGTTCTCGACACGGACTTGATCGTTGCCCTTCCAATCCGAGGCGTCAGAATCAAACTTCCAGTTCGCAACTTCGACTTCCTTAGTCGTCGATGGATTGGCCCAGCGAAGCTTCAATTCACTGAGTACAAAGTTGCCGTCGTCCGCTCGACCGGGACCGTTCTTCGGAAGTCGCTCGTCCGTCAAAGCCTCGATGCGAATACCCGTCAGCGGTTGGCCGCCATAGTCTGCGTCCAAGTCGTAGTTTCCGCGACCGTTCTTCCCGGAGGCGAAGATCGAACCATCACCAAGCTGCTCCAGCTTCGCGCCAAAACTAGCTCGCATTGAAGTGAAGCTCAGAGGCTTCCACTTCGTGGCCAGATCGCCACCCTTTTCCCATAACTCCAAATGCTTCGGCAACTCGGATTCATACTTGGCGAGCACCGCTTCAGCTGCAGCAATCCGCTCGTCTCGTTCTCGCTTTGATTTTTCCCTCGCATCACGCGTCTTCTCGACGTATGCGGTCAATGCCTTTTCTTCATTTGCAATCTTCGACCAGCGTTTCGATTCCAGCTCCGCCTCTCGCGGCTTCCACGCTCGCTCCATCTTGGCCAATCGCTTGGACATCGCCTGGTGCTCTTCCTCCATGATGTCCATCGTTTGAATCGACGCCTGAATCTCAGTCTCACTGGCAGGACGATTCAAGATCCTCATGAAGAGCTCGTCGAACAACTTTTTGTCGTCGTCGAACGACGCCACCATGTCCTTCAACGAGTTCTGCCCGCTGGAAAGTGCCTTACCCACGGTTGGTCCGCTCACAAGCGCCATTACAGGGCCAAGCTGCAAGTCGTTGGAACGCTCGCACTCACAAGCACTCTCCCGAGCAGGTCGTCCAAGGTTTCCAAGAAACCCGTCGGGTAGCCGGATGCCCACGTCGGGCAGCGCGGCGGCTCGTGTCCCTACCGGTACTCCCGGGAATTGAGACTGTGCACCCGTCACCAAGTGAATCGAGTCATAGAGCACCTCGGCAGGCAAGCGACGTGCTTTCGCGTGCGAGTAATTGATTGTGTCGTCGTGATTCCATTCATTCGTTTCAATCCCAAGTTGATACGTGCGCGACTTACAGATCGTGCGGATGATCTCTCGAGTATTGAAGTTGCCGGCAATGAACTGCTCCGTCAGCCAATTCAATAATTCCGGATTGGTCGGCGGATTACCGGCGCGAATGTCATCAATCGGTTCGATAATTCCCGTGCCAGTCAGATACCCCCACAGACGATTCACGTAGCTCTTCGCAAAGTACTCGTTGTCAGGTGAAGTAATCCACTCAGCAAGTTGCTGCCGGCGTGTCTTGTCGCCGGCCAAATCTACTTTCGCGTCGTACGGAACATTGGGTTTGGTGACCTCGCCGGTGCGATCGTGATTCACTTCTCCCGACTCTTTGTCGAACACGATTTCGTACAACGGCTTTCCGGATTCCACGGCCGTTCGCCCAATCTGCTTGTCGCCCGATCGATCATCCTTCTTCAAATCGACCTGAGCAAAAAAGGCCGCCATCTCGTAATACTGATCCTGCGTCCAGCGTTCGAACGGATGGTCATGGCACTTGTTGCAGTTGAATCGCGTCGCAAGAAACAAGTGCGTCGTGTTCTCCATCGTGTCCTGCGGATTACGGAGAATTTTATAGTACGAGGCGGCCGGATTATCCATGTTCGATCCGGATGCGGTGAGAATCTCACGAACGAATTCGTCATACGGCAGATTCGAGCTCACTTGAGCATGGATCCATTCGCGGAATTTCTTCGCGCCTTCTTCGCCCAAGAACTTTCGATTGACTTGCAGCAAGTCCGCCCACTTGTTGGCCCAGTGATCGACGAAAGCGTCGCTGCCGATCAAGCGATCGATCAACTGATCTCGCTTCCAACGTGAATCGCGTTTATCGCCAACGAACGCACGGATGGTATCCGCAGTAGGCGGCAAGCCCGTCAGATCCAAGTAGATTCGCCGAACGAATTCGTAGTCGTTGCAGATTGGCGATGGTGACGTCTTCGTGCGTTTCAACTTCTCTGCTACGAAGTTATCGATTTCGTTGTTGCTGGGTGGCTCCAGCCATTCAAACCCAGTTCGATCGCCCATCACCGTCACAGTCGTGGCGGCATAGTTCCCTTCGAACCGTACCAACAGAGGTGATTCGCCACGTCGCAGCACTTCGATTAGCCCAGCGGAGCCCTTGACCGGCTTGGCGATATCCGTGTTCCCGCTTTCGATAAATGCCTCTTGAGTCACGTCGCGAGTCGTGCCATCGGCGTAGGTAGCCACAACACGAATCTGTTGCCGTGATCCGATTTCTTGAACCACGGGATTCACGGGCGAGACTTCGATTCCCGTCACACGCGCGGAATTCAGATCTAACTTTGCACCAGCCGCGATCCAGTCGCGAACAATTTGGTAATACTTCGATCCGCGTTTGGCAAGTTGCCCACCTTCATGAGGAACCGTGGCCGTGCACTTCAACAACATGAGGCTGTCGTCTGGCGACGCCAAGTTCACGCGTCGCGAACCAATGTCGTCGGTAAACGCACGAATGTCATAGATGGGATCGTAGCCACGCAACGACAACTTAAAACCGTTCTTGCCGTCCTTTGATCCGTGGCAGGTGCCTTGATTGCAACCCATGCGTGACACGACCGGCATCACATCTCGCACGTAGTCTGGTGCTTCGCGTTTGGTCACGCCTGAGACATGAATTTCACAGGACGAAGCTTGCTCGCCCAACTTCGCCACCAATTGAGACTTCCCATCGGTCGCCGGAGTTACAATCCCCGCCGACGACACTTTGGCTTGGCCACCGCCGATTGTCAGCTCACAAAGTCGCGTTACGTCCACTTTGTCGCCGGTCGCCAGCGTCGCAGTCACGATCACCTGTGTGTATGACGTGGGACTGCTGAGGACGATCTTTGCTGGCTCGATTGCGATCGACTGTACCTCGGCGTTCTCGGGCAAAGCCTTTGGTTCCACCGTTTGTTGCTGATCGGCTTCAAAGGACACCGCGGCAACCGCAGCGTCTTCCATTTCTTTCTCGAGCTGAACTGGGACGAAGCTTCGCACAACGCTTCCATCGGCTGTCTTGTAGATTCGCACTGTCCCATCGCTGCCGGCCGCCGATGCATGTGTTCCATCGGGCGACAGAGCGACCGCATAGATTCCCGTTTCCAAGTCGACCTTTGCTAACGTCTTCGCACCGTCAGCAAAATACTTTTGCATCTTCTCGATCTCTTGCTTGCTCCGCGTATGCGTAGGCTTTTGCAGGATCTGCTTGACGTCTTCCGGAGCCTTTTGATTGGGATCGATCTCATAGATATGGACGGCACCTTTGCCATTCAGCGAACTTCCCGCGACGACCTTGGATCCATCGTCACTGATATCCACTCCAAAGATCCGACCTGGAAGCGATGGCAGCTCGAATAGCTCATTCGCATCATCGCCAATTTTTCGGGCCGTCGTACGATGCATTTGATAGATCTTCGGC
>CAYQMZ010000257.1:0-859 GCA_964418725.1 uncultured Pirellulaceae bacterium | reverse complement strand
CCCCTAGGATCTCTCCGCGTCTTTCGTGTGAACCAAAGCGAAACCGAGGCGAAAATCCTGGCAGCGTTGCAAGATGAAACAACTCAATCGTTCGTGGAAACACCACTTGAAGACGCGATTCAAGTGATCTCGAAATTTCACGACATTCCGATCATTGTTGATCGCCGCGCCTTGGAGGAAATCGGATTGACACCCGACACACCAGTGAACCTCGACTTGAAAAACGTCTCACTTCAAAGTTTCATCCGACTGATGCTTCGCGAGCTGGATTTGACCTATCTGATCCAGGATGAGGTGATGCAGATCACCACCATCGAAGCCGCCGAACAGAATCTCATCACGATTCGGAATTCGAACGACACTGTTGATGCCACCTTTCAACGCCTTGGGAGTAATCGACGTTACGTTGTCGACAAAGCGTTGCGTCTTCACTTCAATCAGCTTCGCGGTCATGTCGCGAGCCACCGACACAAGGTGACTGCCATCTTTTGAAAAGACGGTATCGAACACCCAGTCGTTATGCGAACCCTGATAGAGCACCTGCTTGCCGCTTGCCACATCAATGGCCCTTACGGTGGAATCAGCACAACCGAAAGCCACCAGCTTCCCATCAGGCGACCAACTCGCTCCGTAGACGGTATCAAAGGTCACCGGGTACGAGAGCTTGAGCTGTTTTGACTCGACATCCCACACCTGAACTTCACCACCAAGCGCCGGGGAACCGCCACATGCGACAAGTGATTTTCCGTCGGGAGAGAAACGAACACTTTCAATTCGTTCGGACATGCCAACCAACCGCGCTACGAGCGACTCTTCGCCCTCCGCAGTGGCTGTTTGATGAATGAGGACTTCGCTGAAC
>CAYQMZ010000256.1:0-9235 GCA_964418725.1 uncultured Pirellulaceae bacterium | reverse complement strand
CGTCCGTTTGGCCATGATTCACGCCGGGCTTCACACCGCCCCCAGCCATGAACATGGTGTAGCAATCCGGATAGTGGTCGCGGCCCAGGATGTTACCTTTAGCTGTTCGCCCTTCGCGGAATGGAGTGCGTCCAAACTCGCCGCTGAACACAACAAGTGTCGATTCGAGTAGGCCACGTTGTTTCAGATCCGCCAGCAAGGCTGCGACGGCTTGGTCTGTCCCACGACACTTGGTCGTCAATCCATCGCGTAGGTCCTCCTTCGGGTTGGTGCCGTGAAAGTCCCATCCCCAGTCGAACAGTTGGATGAAGCGTACGCCTTTCTCGACCATGCGTCGTGCCAGCAAACAATTGTTGCCAAAGCTCGATGCGCCGGGTTCCGCCCCGTAGGCTTCTAGGGTTGCTTTGCTTTCTTGCGTGATGTCCATCGCCTGAGGTACAGACATCTGCATGCGAAACGCCAATTCGTATTGAGCCATTCGGGTTAGCGTCTCGGGGTCGCCCAGTTCATTGGCTTGAATTTGATTTAGTGCGTTCAATGCATCCAGAGACTTCCGTCGCGTGCTTCGACTCATTCCTGCAGGATCTGAAACGTACAGTACTGGATCTCCCTTTGAGCGACACTGTACGCCCTGAAAGACTGACGGAAGGAAACCGCTTCCCCATGCCGTCTTGCCCGCGCTGGGGTTGGTGCCGCCGCTAATCAGTACGACGAATCCAGGTAGGTCTTGATTGGGGGAACCGATGCCGTAAGTCACCCACGAGCCAAGCGACGGGCGGCCGACTCGAGGCGATCCCGTGTACAGCATCAGTTGAGCTGGTGCGTGATTGAATTGTTCAGTGTGTGTCGAATGGATGAAGGCGAGTTCGTCCGTCCACTGAGAGAGCTGCGGCAACGCGTCTGAGATCCATGTGCCACTGTCACCATGTTGCTTGAATGTGCGTGGCGTCCCCAATAGCTTGGGTGTGCCTGACGTGAATGCGAACTTTCGTCCGGCCAGGAATTCGTCTGGGCAGTCTTGCCCTGTGCGTTTTTTGAGTTCGGGTTTGTAGTCGAACATATCCAAATTGGGTGGCGATCCCGCCATGTGCAGGAAGATTACGCTCTTTGCCTTGGGTTCGAAGTGACTCTCGCGAGTTGCCAGCGGATCGGGTGCGGCACTTGCGGAAGATTCCTTTGCGAGCAACGCGTTGAGCGCCATTCCACCGACGCCCATTTGGCAGTCCCTGAAGAAATGGCGCCGAGTCTTCAACATTCCGTAGGTTGTCGCTGGATCGCTAAGCATGTTGTATTCCTGTGGAGATGACTGTGCGACAAAATCGAACGCGTGTGGCGACGACTAACGAGGTGCCCTAGCGAGGTGCCAGCGTCTCGTCCAAGTTGAGTAAGACGTTACAAATCAATGTCCAAGTCGCAAGTTCGCTAACTTTGAATTCGTTAGTGACGCCCAGTGGCTCGAATGCCATCTGCCTCGCGGCTTTGTCGTCTTGCTGAAACGTCTTCAGTGTTTCTTGATGCAATGCTCGAAGCTGATTCACTTCGTTGGGACGTGGAGCTCTCGAAATCGCCAACAGGAATGCCACGTTAAGTCGCTCAGTGAAGCTGTCGCTTTCGTTGGACTTGCCACGCAGTACGCGTCGAGCGAAGGCCTGGGATGCTTCGATGTAGACCGGATCATTCAGGGTCACGAGTGCCTGTAGCGGCGTGTTTGTGCGAATGCGTCGCACTGTGCAGAACTCACGACTGGGTGCATCAAACGTCGTCATCGAAGGGTACGGAGTGGTGCGTCGCCAGCTTGTGTATAAGCCTCGCCGATAGCGATCCTCGCCATTGCTCGTCTTCCAATCCGTGCTTCCACCGAACGCGGCGCGGATGCCGAGATTTGGTCGCGGTGGGCGAACGGAAGGGCCGTGCATTTTCGCGGACAACAAGCCGCCGATGGCGAGTGCCTGGTCTCGAATCATTTCAGCTGGGATGCGAAATCGTGGTCCACGTGCAAGCCACTGGTTTGCGAGGTCGTGCTTTTCTAGTTCGGGTGTGACTTTCGAGCTGCGTCGATAAGCTGCCGATGTCACGATTTCCTTGATCAGCCACTTGATATCCCAATCGTGTTGCATCAATTCGTACGAAAGGTAGTCCAGCAGCTCGGGGTGCGAAGGAAGCTCCCCCTGGATTCCGAAGTCTTCACTGGTTGTCACCAGCCCAGTACCAAAGAGCAATTCCCAGTAGCGATTCACGGCAACGCGTGCGGTCAGTGGATTGTCAGTGGATACCAGCCAGTTCGCGAATGCACGCCGAGTTGGGTTTTCATCAAGCGAATGCAACGCAGCGGGGACGCCGGGGTCAACCTTATCACCCTTTGCCTTGAAGTTGCCGCGGATCTGGATGTGGGTTTCGCGGCGTTTCTCTGCCGCTAACTCACGCAGAATCGGAGTGCGAATTCCGCGAATCTTCTTCATCCGTTCGTTTAGTTCTTTACGTTGTTTCTCAATCTTCTTGTTAGCATCCTTGTTGTCGCCTTGCTTCGTCTTCAGTGACGTCAGTTGCGTTTGCAGTCGTTCCTTTTGTTGCAGCAAGTCTGGCGTCAGCTCTTCCAGCCAGGGACTCTCGTCGCCACGGTCTGCATCGGCCGTGTTGTTGAGAATGGCGAAGATCTGGAAATACTCTTTCTGTGTAATGTCGTCGTACTTGTGGTCGTGGCATTGGGCGCATCCCATCGTCAGGCCCATCCAGACTTGCATCGTCGTGTTCACTCGATCGACAACCGCGGCGTTCCGGAATTCTTCGTCATCGGTACCGCCTTCGCTGTTGGTCATCGTGTTTCGGTGAAAGGCAGTTGCGATCAGCTGGTCGTTGGTCGGGTCCGACAGCAGATCACCCGCCAATTGTTCTATTGTGAACTGATCGAACGTCATGTTTGTGTTGTAGGCATCAATCACCCAGTCGCGGTAACGCCAAATCGTTCGGGCGGGATCCTGTGCATAGCCAGCTGAGTCCGCGTAACGAGCTATGTCGAGCCAAATTCGAGCCCAACGTTCACCGTAGCGAGGGGAGTCGAGTAATCGTTCCACGAGTCGCTCGTAGGCCAACGGGTGCGAGTCGGACTCGAACGCTTGCACCTGCGATGGCGTGGGAGGAAGGCCTGTGATTGCCAATGAGACGCGACGGATCTGTGCCGATCGGCTGGCTTGAGGGTTCGCGACCAAGCCGTGCTCTCGGAGTCGCTGGTCAACAAACGAGTCGATGGGTGACGTACTGCTCGGTAGCGAATCATTGGCTCGCCGCGGAGTTGGTCTTGAGATAGGTTTCAATGACCAGTGCTTTTCGTACTTTGCCCCCGATTCAATCCATTGTTTTAGCAAGGCGACTTCGGTCGGCTTCAGTGGTGGTCCTAAATCCGACGGAGGCATCCGAAGATCCTCGTCGTCGGTGGTAATGCGATCAAGCAAATGACTTGCGGTTGGGTCACCGGGGACGACTGCTGTGTCGCCGCTGTCGAGTTCTTGGTAAGCCGATTCGGGCTGATCTAAGCGAAGTCCACCTTCACGGGTTTCAGCGTCAGGTCCGTGACAGCGAAAGCAGTTGTTGGACAGGATCGGACGAATGTCCCGATTGAAATTGATCGGCGTATCAGGCGAGGACGCTTGGGCATACAGCGTCACGTTCAGACAGAGTGCGAGGACGGCAGACGCGAGATATTTCATGATCGATCTAGCGTGTGGAGGCGGGATCCAAGAACCGATTCACCCTGTTGTTGCGAACAACATCGATGACGGCAACGCAGGTTTTCGAGGGCCAGAATTGAAGGCCCCGGCCAGACTATCAGTATCGCACTGAGACTTTCATGCGTCCACCTTGCGCGGTGCCAAGGGGCTTGGTGGCTCGCATAATTCGCTTAGCACCCGCGAAGCTCATTGAACGGTAGCCAGCCCGATTCGAATCTGTTGCTATACACCAACAATCGCCTCACGGCAGACTCGTGCCGATCGATTCCTCGACGTAGGGCGATGTTTGTTCGCCGGAGTGCGGACGGAACGTTCACTCAGCAGTCTTTGCAGGCTTGATGATCGTAGCAGGAATCTCTTGGCCCTCAGGAATGAAGATCATCGACACCGAATTAACGCAGTGTCGGATATTCTTTTGGGTCATTCGCTCTCCTTCGAAAACGTGGCCCAAGTGCCCTTGGCAATTGTGGCAAACGATTTCAACTCGCATGCCGTCGGCGTCCGGGTGACGATCAACAGCACCAGCAATCTCATCGTCGAACGCTGGCCAGCCGCATCCGCTGTGGAATTTGTGATCGGATGTGTAGAGTTTGGCGTTGCACTGGCGACAGATGTAAGTGCCCGGTGCATCTTCGTCGGTTAGCTCACCAACACCACGTCGCTCCGTGCCTTTTTGCAGGATCACGTATTTTTCGAAGTCGTTGAGTTCGTTGTATTGAGGCTCGCTCATGGTTGTTTTCTGAGGCTCCGATTGGCTGCTGGTGACCGGCTGGTTTGATTCTGGCTGTTCTGATTTCGGTAGGTTTGATTCCACCGCTACCGTCTGGGTGTCTTCGGGCTGTGTGCAGCCTGCGGAAAGGCACACCAGCAATGGGAAAACCAAACCCAGCATCAGGCCAGATAGCCTGTTTCGGTTCGTTGCTGTGTTGGCCTGGTGCAGTGACGTTTTGTCGGCTTTGGACATTGTAGAGCCCTACAAGATTCTGGCGAAAAGCGGTCGGCTAGATGGGATTATCGCATTTCTGCTGTTCGTGTGTAGCTCTATCCGAAACCTGAATCGGAAACCTCCAGATCGCTTGGGAAAATGGAGCGGTCTCCGCCATACTTGAATTATGAACCGAAAACGCCGAATCGTTGTTGTTGTGTATCTGCTTCTGTTATTGGGTGCCCAAGGTGCTAGCGCCGCCGTGGACTTGAATGTCGTTGCCGGACCGCGTGCACCCTTTAACGCCTTGCAGCAATGGGCGCTCAAGTTGGGAAAACTCCGGTCCGTCAGAGTCCGCGCCGGGGGCACCACAGCCAGGAGGCCTTCGATCAAACGCAACGGGCAATCCATCGAGATCGTTGCCATTATTGATGGCCGAAATCAACTGATCGTTCCGGGTGCGCAATTTTCGATGCGACAGACGGATGCAATTCAAAAATGGATCGAACAACAAAAGAAAGGTGGCCAGCCAAAGTCGCAGGGGAAAGATCGATTCGGTCTGACGAAGGCGGAGTTGGAAGAAACGCACGACGTGTTGAAAGCCATTGTTTCGGTTGAGACAAAAGGGAAGTCGGCGCGAGAAACAGTCGACGCCGTTGCCCGAGGTGTGCGGCTGCCCGTTCGTTATGACGGCAATCTGCGTGGGCCGTTGTCGGCTAGCATCATGCGTGAGGAGTGGAAAGGGTTCACGGCTGGAACGGTAATCGCCGCCGCGATCCGTCCGTTGGAGTTGGTGATGGTGCCGGCGATGAACCAGGGACAATTGGAGCTTCGTATTACTACCGATAACGCTGCGCCTGAAGGCTGGCCCGTCGGATGGAAGTCCGAGCTCAATTCGAAAGAGCTTGTACCAAAGTACTTTGACTCGCTGCCAATCGAAGTTGAGAAGACGCCAGTCGCCGAGCTCTGTACGGCACTAGAAACGCGGCTGCAGACGCCCATGCACTTCGACTGGGCCCTGATGGATCTGATGAAGATTGACCCCACGACGAAGACGACGTCCTACAAGTCTGAACGAGCCAGCTACATGCGGATCCTGAAGACCAGTTTGTTTCGTGCTGGCGTAAAGCATGAAATCCGCGTGGACGAACGAGGCAAGCCGTTCTTTTGGTTGTCGCCTAGCAAGCTACCAAAAGCCAAGCGTTGAGAAGCAAAACGCAGCGAACGCTAAGTCTGCACGTCGCTCCACTTGAGTCCAAACTTTGCCAAGTACTTGCGCAGGCGATCGGAGTCGTTGGGTTTGGCTTTTGCCTTCCGAGATGCTTGGAATAGGGCTCGGCCCGCATCTGATAGCGACTTCGATTCTTGGCAAACGCGGATTGCTTCGGCCAGCTGAACACGGTCGAATTGGTCGATTCCTTCGATTTGGTCTGCCGTGAAGAAGGACGTGAGTTCGTCGGCGCTCGTCGTGGCTAACCGGGTGCCCCAGCCCTGTTTCAGCCGCTCGATTTCTTCGTTTACGTTGGCGACCGTTATTCGCCCACTGGTAGCCAGCGTCGCCATTCTTACGACGGCTGCGTTCAGGTCTCGGAAGTTTGCAGCCCATGGAGTTGATGGATCGCGGGCGAATTGCAAGAACAGATCGCGAGCTTCCTTATTCATCGTGACCTTGCGGCCGTGCTGCGAAGTGAATTGTTGTAACTCGAAGTCTAGGTTCGGCGTGATGTCTTCGCGTCGATCTGCAAGGCCCGGTAATTCAAAGCACCAAAGATTGATGCGCGCCAGCAGGTCCTCGCGGAACTTTCCGGCCGCCACATCTTCCATCAGATTCCGGTTTGTCCCCGCGAGCAGCTGAAAGTCGCTCGCCACAAGCTGATCCGAGCCAACGGGCATGAAGTGCTTTTCTTCGATGGCTCGCAGCAGCATCGCTTGTTCGTCCAGCCCTAACTCACCAACTTCATCGAGGAACAAAACGCCTCCGTCGGCCGATTTCAACAGACCTGCTCGGTTCGTTGCGGCCCCAGTGAAGGCTCCCTTCACGTGTCCGAACAATGTGGACATCGACTGCTCGCCGCGGATCGTCGCGCAGTTGACGGAAACGAGGTCGCCGGTAACGAGGTCTCGATGTCGACGAAGTTCGTAGATGCGTTTGGCTAGTTGAGTTTTTCCGGCTCCCGTGGGACCCGTGAGCAAGATGGGAGCCGTTGTCGCCAAAGAGACGACTTCGATTCGATCAATCAATTCGTTGAATCGCTGGCTACGAGTATCGATACCCGATTTGAGAAACGATACGCCTTCCTGCTTTTCTGCGTGAAAGCGGCTGGCCAATGCGTCGTAGCGAGAAAGGTCCAAGTCGATGACGCGGTAGCTGCCTTTTGAGCCTCTGTTGCCACGGCGACGGGGAGGTGAGGTCTGTAAAAGTTTGCCAGGCAGGTGTCGTGACTCGGTGAGCAGGAAAAGGCAGATCTGCGCGACGTGACTGCCTGTGGTGATGTGAACCAAGTAGTCCTCTTGGTCGACATCAAACTTCGTGTTGGTCGCGAAGTCGTGCAGCGTCGCGTAGACCTCTTCGAAGTCCCACGGGTCGCGGTAGTTCGCAAGGGTTGGTCGAATTTCGGTTTCTGGCGAGATTGCTTCGATGTCAGCGGTGACCTGGTCCAAGATCGCTTGGCTTTTGCTTTCGTACAGCAGCTCAAAGCGATCAACGATTAGATCTTCCTGCTGGCACACGGCGACGCTCGGTCGCCACGCTTTCCAGCGATCCCCTCGAGGTGGGTTCTGATCGAGCTTGCTGCCCAGTATTCCGACGATAACGGTCTGCTTGGTCATATCTGAAAATATAACTCACGATCCGCATGGATAGGTTTGGTAGAAATCTTGAGCTGTTTTGTGTCGCGTGTTATGTCGTAAGTCGTTGGTGGGCAATTGTTTGCGGTTGGTTCTGGTTGCGTGGCACACCTCATGCAATGTCTTCAGTTGAAGTAAACCCAATGCGAAGGAAGAAAGACGATGAAGACGAATGCAACGCTACAGATGATCCCAACTGGCGAGGCAACGGCGATGTTGCCAACGGAAACAACAGCTCCGATCACAGTGATTGGCACTGAATCGATTCGATCGACGTTTGATGACGTGTGTCTGCAGCAGGCTGTGAATTCGCGGCTGGCTCCAGGGGTGACGGATGTTGTTTTGAATCCCGACGCTCATCTCGGATACGGAGCGCCGGTTGGCTGCGTTATGGCGTCACCAACACACATTTATCCAGGCCCCGTTGGGGTCGACATCAAGTGCTCAATGAGTTTGCTGCAACTGGACGTCCCGGCGGACGCCGTTGAAGATCGCAAGACGCGGCGAGCGTTGATCGACGCGATTTGCGAACGCACGCCAACCGGAGCAGGTCGCGGTCAGCGCAGCGTAGCAAAGTCGCGACGCGTATCGCTGGAGCTTGGTAAGCAGTTGGTCGTTGAAGGTGCGTCGGCTGACGTCTTGAGCCAGCTTGGCGTTCCTGTGGAATGGGCGACACGATGCGAGGATGCGTTCCATCTTGGCCACGATGACTCGTGTGATGCGTTGTCGGCGCGATTGGATTGGCTGCTTGGTCAAAAATCCATGCGCAACTTTGGAGAAAAGATGGGGCAGCTCGGTTCGTATGGAGGTGGAAACCACTTTGGCGAGTGTGAGGTTGTGGACGTGGCCGATGACGAGCGGGCTGCCAACGCGGCTGCTACGTTTGGGCTTCAGCACGACAAGATAGCGTTCTTGTCGCATTGTGGTTCTCGTGGTTTTGGGCACAACCTTGCCTCTGCGCAGTTCAAAACACTGCAACAGAAGTTCGAAGCGTGGAAAATTCCTCTGCCAGCCAACGACCGACAGCTGGTTTATGCACCGCTTGGTACGCAGGAGGCGAATAACTACTTGGATGATATGGCGCTAGGAGCCAACTTTGCCACCGTGAACCATTTGTTGATTAATGCTCTCGTACTAGAAGCATTTCAAGAAGTGTTGCCCGGCACGAAAGGCCAGTTGGTCTACTTCATCAGCCATAACATTGCTCGGAAGGAATTCGTGGACAACAAAGCGACATGGGTACACCGAAAAGGTGCAACACGTGCGTTTCCGGCGGGGCACTATGCACTCAAGGAGACGCCGTTTGCGGCGACGGGGCATCCTATTTTGCTGCCAGGAAATCCGCGAGATGGATCGGCGGTTATGGTCGCAGATGAGGGCGCTGAAAAATCGTGCTACAGCGTCAATCACGGTGCTGGTCGAGTGCTTGGTCGTCGCCAGGCGAAGAAGTCACTGGACCAAAACGCGATCGACACGGAACTGGATCAGTTGGATATCTTGAGCAACTGTCGTCGCTATCCACGCGATGAGGCGCCAGATGCATACAAGAATTTCAATGAGGTCTTGGATTCCGTGAAGAAGGCTGGTTTGGCCAGCGAAGTTGCGCGGTTAAAGGCAAAGTTTGTCATCAAGGACGCCAGCAAAGCGGACGCGATGGCGCGGAGCTCGGTAGTGGCGAGATAACGTTTGCTCCTCAATCGATTCGATCAGGAGACTACCATTTCCGCGTCGGAACAGC
>CAYQMZ010000255.1:0-9313 GCA_964418725.1 uncultured Pirellulaceae bacterium | reverse complement strand
TGGAACACGCTTGTGCCATCAGCTCGTCCATGAAGGCTATTCTGTTCGAGCGGTAGTTCGCAGGCCAACTGCCACGCGATACCAATCCACGAATCGGCAGCGTAGCATTTTGCGTTTACGAAGCAGTGCCGTAGACATTTATCAAACACCGCTTGCCTCCGGATCAGAACAAGTAGAAGCCCGTCAATTCGAACACGCTGTGGTCCCCGATCTGACGCACTTCGCGCACTGGTCGGAACTGCTGCACGGCATCGATGCGATCGTCCACTTGGTGGCTCGCACACACGTGGTCGATGAGTTTGGCTCTGCCGCGATGCAAGAATACCGTCGGATCAACGTTCAGCTGACAAAGCGGTTGGCACTTGCCGCCGCACGCGAAGGAGTCGAGCATTTCGTCTATCTGAGTTCGATCAAGGCGGTGGGAAACGGCGATGATTTCGCATATTCGGAAGACACACCTTGCCGCCCAGAAGACAGCTATGGCATCTCTAAGCTAGAGGCAGAACACGAGATCGTACAAGCATTGCGTGACGAGCACTGCGCCTACACCATCTTGCGCCCTCCGCTCGTCTATGGTCCGCAAGTTCAAGGCAACTTCCTACGATTAATGCAGCTTGTCGACCGTGGCGTTCCACTCCCCGGAGTTGGCAACTCCCGCAGCATGGTTCATGTGGATAATCTCGTATCTGCCATTTCGAAAAGTATCGCGACGTCAGGTTCGAATGGTCGTACCTTTCATGTTGCTGATCCCAGCCCGATCTCGACATCACAACTAGTGCGTTCAATGGCCGTGGGGCTGCAACGCCCCTGCCGCGTAGTTCCCGTACCCAAATTATTTCTGCACGGACTGGGACACGCGACGGGAAAGTCAGAAGAAATCAAACGGCTGGCTGGGTCGCTGCAGGTGAATACAGACCGAATCCAGCGGCAACTGAACTGGCGGCCGACCATCACCACGGAGGACGGCGTGAAGGCTACTTGCCAAGCGTATCGGAAAACACCTTGGGCACAGAAACCGAAGCCAGCGGCAACAGCAACCCCGGTATCGGATACTCACAAATCAACGAGAGCAGCTGCCTAGACGGCAAGCGTCGACAACGACGCCAGCTGTAGCTTTCGCCGAACGGAATCCTGGAGACAGACAATGTTTTGGATTTTCTTAACCGTACTCGTTCCGGCGATTGCAAGCTTGTTTGGCACCGAAGCGGTTCGCCGCTACGCGCTTCGCACAAGCATGATCGACGTCCCCAACGACCGTAGTTCTCACACGATTCCAACGCCTCGAGGTGGCGGGATCGCCATCGCCTTTAGTGTGATCGCGACGCTTGCGCTGCTAACCGCAGTCCTTCAGAACCAACGCATGACGGCGATTGGAATTTTGGGCGGCGGTTCTCTGATTGCGCTAATCGGGCTGCTAGACGATCGATTCAGCCTGAGTGCCAAATCGCGACTGATCGTCCACTTCTTGGCCGCCTCTTGGTTCTTAGGTTGTATCGGAATTGGCGACATTGCTATCAACGGCATCGAGTTGGCGGGAGCGTGGAAGTTCCTGGCGATGGCGACCGTCGTCGTATTCTTAGTGTGGTGTACCAATCTGTACAACTTCATGGATGGCTTGGACGGCTTCGCTGGCGGGCAAGCTGTCGTTGCCTCGTTGGCTGCCGCACTGATTTGCTTCATTCGCGAAGATGCCCTGTTGACCTATTTGATGCTGGCAACGGCTGGCGCTGCCGCGGGCTTTTTGGTGCTGAACTGGCCGCCAGCCAAGATCTTCATGGGTGACTGCGGCAGTGGCTTCTTGGGATTTGTTTTTGGAGCCACGGTTTTCGCGGGATTCCGCCACGGTTCGATTCCACTCTCCGCCGGCTTAATGTTGATTATCGTCTTCTTAAGTGACTCGACGCTCACGCTGCTGCGTCGCGTTGCAGCGGGAGAAAGCTGGTATCGGCCGCATCGCACACACGCTTATCAGCTGGCCACTCAATTGGGTGCATCACATCGCCAAGTTACGGTGGCAGCGTTGGTGGCGTTCGTCATTGCTGGCACGCTTTCACTGTGCATCGCTGTCCGCACTGATATCGCGGCAACGCTATTCGTTGGATATGCCATTGTCATTTTTGCCGTATGGTTGCTAATAAACACCCTAATAGTTGGACGAAGGAACGTCCTGGCTTCGATAACAAATGCGGCGGACCAAAGATCAGCGGATCGAAGTGCGACGCTGGCGGTAGTCAATGAATTGAGCAACGCCTCAGTAGCAGAGCCTGCAACGGCACTGTACCTGCGACTGCGAAAGTTTCAGTCACGAATGTTAAGTGGGAGTTCGAACATGCCAAAGAAAGATTTGCTAAGGGAAGTTACCGGAGTTGCATCTGAGCTTGGCTACAACGTGTCGCACGACTGGCTGGATGGATGTGGTGGTGGTCGCTGCGAAGTCGCTGGAGAAAAATGGATCTTGCTTGACTTCAACATGAGCAAACAGGATCAGATCAAACAAATCATCCTGGCAATCCACGGCGAGATGGATCGCGCCGAGGCCATGTCGGATGAATTGCGTACAGCCTTTGCCAGAACTGCGGGAATGCCAACACCCAGTTCCCTACCACTCGCCACGGCCGAAGAAGACGTGCGCCGCGCCGCCTAGCTAATGAATGCTCGCGGTGCCGAATCGCTTGCCTGTGTCGACTTGCAAGCGGAACTAGCTACGGATCACCGTTCGATTGCGACTCGCGAGGCATCCAGTTAGTTGCCCTCGGTCGCTTCGTTCAGTTGCGGAATTCTTGGCAGCACTTATTCACTTGGTTACTTCGCCCACCCGCCATGGGATAGCCCGCTCGATCATTAGAGTGGAATGCGAAAAAGGCCGGACTCGCCTTTTCGCTCGCCCAAGACCACCACGCCGACGTCGTGAAGGTCAACCGAAGTCATTACGCGGTCATCTTTCTCGATGATCTCCCACGCCTGACGCATTCCAGGTGACCAAGAAATATCGTCAAATGTCACAACAGCGTTGTCGGCGAGGAACGGTTTCGCTTGCTCGAAATACCGCAGCACTGCGTCGCGATCGTGATGCCCATCATTGAAGAAGTAGTCAATCGGCTGCGCCTTCTTCAGCGTCTCGTCCAGCGTATCTTGAAACCGTCCAACGACGACTTCGGCGTTCGACAGCCCAAGTGTTTCTAATGTTTCCGCCGCAATCTTTGCGGTCTCCGGAGAACCTTCCAAGGTGTACAAGTAGCCTTGGTCATTCATTTGCATTGCGAACGCTTGGTAGGCTGCCGAAATCCCAACACAGGACCCCAGTTCAACACACGAGGTAGGCTTCACATGCTTCACAACTTTCGCCAGCAGCGTCGCCCAGAAAATGGGTTTACTGGCTCGAGCGATGGAAGCCACCGTCGCGGTCGACTCGACACCGTTTTGCACTTCGTCTTCGGTGCGAGGCGCTTTCCAGCTGCCTGCGCCATAGTCAACCTTGGGAATCTCGCGTTGCGTAGCTAACAGCTCGGCACGGCGACGTTCAATTCGCTCGACGGATTGTTGTTCATCGGGTGATTGAATGCGACTGACAGTCTCGAAAATCGCGTCGCCAATGGCCTTAGACCTAGGACACACACTGGCTCGCAAACGAGCCAGTTCAGGATTAGATTTCACGGTGACGCGGCGAATTCGCTGCTTCGATACGCGGAGTAACTTCTTTGCGATTCGACCCAACATTAACGCACCTCTCAATCCAAGTGAGAACTAGTTCCGATCAGCGCCTACATAACTCTATTTCACCGAGTTCGTTAACCAAGATGCCTCAACCCGATTTCAGACACTCAAATCTATCATAATTCAAAGCGCACTATCTTCCTAGTACCGCGCGTGAAGACCTTTGCTGGCAAGCGAGCAAAACTGTTAAGGCACCCAATCGATACACTCACAGACTTGATCTCGCGAGCTCAGAGTTGTCGCCGAGCCTTCTATTCAATTCTGTATGTCGAATTCAAATATTCCATAAGCGACCTCATTTCACCCTGCCTCAAAGGGCGTTCGTAGATTAAGACGCGTGCAATTTCACCATCAAATGACTCTGCGCCCGGATGGTTTGTTGCATCTCGTTCGGTGCCAATGGCAAGTTTGGACGAGTTCGCTGCGGTGTAGACGGGAAACTGAGTCGACGCGACTGGTTCCGCGCCATTAACAAATAGATCAATTGGCTGATTCCCCGTTCCTTTGCCCATCCGCGCCGCCACGACGTAGAACTTGTTGGCCTCGAGTTTGGGGCCAAGAACTTTCGGATTGTTCTTATCAAAGCGTCCAAACGTTGCACCGCTCCTGGATCCACACCAAACATGTAGGTCGTCGTTCAGGCATCCCCAAATTCCCTCGTAGTTACCGCTGTTGCGCAGATTTCCCAAGAATGAATTCACATCCCGCAACCGTTCTTGCCCAAACTCCGTCGGTGCATCTGGATCGGACGTCGCGAATGGTTTGATGACGGCGAACCAGGTATACCCGCTGCCTTGGATGAGATGGTCGAGCGCATCCTCCTGGTCGTTAATCAATTCGTCTTCGTTAAACGCAACGGCATTGTGTCCGTTGATTTCAGGTGAGCTTTCCACCAAGCGAGGTCGACCAGAACCCGGTTTAGAAAGTCGAATCCCATAATCATTCGGGACAAAGTCTCTTACCGAAGAATGACGGAGTTGATTAGACCAACTGATCACCCGACTTTGATCGTCCGTACTGACCCCATGATCGGCATTCAGATCGAGTATCAGACCGCTCTTGATGAGTGGGCTGCCGTCTTGGTTTCCGGAAGCCGCCCAACGTATTCCGCCTTCCACAAGCTTTTGAAAGTCCGCGTTCCGATAGACGTCCGTCGTGTGCCCCAATGACGTGAAAAAAGAACGCCCGCCATCGTAGTACTGATACCACGTGAACGGATGGTCTCCTCCCATCTTGACCGAGTCCTTTCCTTCATAGGTTTCTTCATCCAGCGAGATGAGCACGTTGACTCGTTCACGTGGGTTGTACGAGAACTTGTGCCATTCATCCCTTACGGTCCATTCCTTAGGCAAGTGCGCGGTGCAGTGGTGACACTGATTTTCCACCATCAACGTCGCTTCCTGCACGTGCGGATGGGCGACCAACCTTGTTCCAATCAGTTGTTCATACCACTTCTGAAATTCTCCGCCTTCATGCCAAATTGCGCCGGCACAATGAATCCCGACGAATCCACCACCGCCTCGAACATAGGTCTGTAGCGCTGCGTGCTGGTCATCAGAGAATATCCGTTTGTCCGTACCGCAGTTATTGTTAAAGATCACGACGTCGAAACGCTTTAGTCGATCCAGCAACAGTACAGCTGGATCAGCAGAGGAAACTACGTTCCAGCCATTCTTCTTGCCCAGCAATTCAACCATGCGAAGCGCGGCTGGCTTTGAGTCGTGCTGAAAACCACTGTCACCCTGAAAATTGAGCACCGAAATCTGATCTCTAACTTCGTCTTGCGCGACAGCCGACGGCTGGAACAAACAAGCAACCAAGAGTGCAACGAGGATTAGACTCAAATTCTTCACAGTTTGTTCTCCGTTGATGGGACGACTTCCACTTGCGCGGTGTTTCCGATGACTTGCAACTTCAAGCGTTGTCGGTGGTTTACTGCTTTTTCAACAGTTGCTCGCATAGCAGCAGCGCACGTCCATTGTGATATGCACCTTGCCACATGCTGGTTCGTACCAGTCTTTCGCCCAGGCTACCGTCTTCATTCAGCGTCGCCCACCATCCGCCTTTGTCGGCCACGTGATGACGTTCCACAAAGCGGAACGTTTTTTCAAAGATGTCCTGATACTTCTGCTCACCTGTCAGCGTTCGCATCGTGAGCATGGCCACGAGTGCCTCGGATTGTGTCCACCAGATTTTTGTTCGGTCATCACTTGTACCGGTCAGTGGTCCCGAACCGTAAAACCCTCCGTGCTCCGGATCGTAGCCAAATCGGATCGAATGATCGCAAATCGTCTGTGCCCAATTTCTCAATGTTGCTGGCTGTTGCCCCAGCGCCTTCCCCGCTTCCAAAACCAGCCAGGCACATTCGACATCGTGCCCATAACTGGCTCGCAGATTGCGTTCTGTTTCGATCAACGTCCAATCACGGTTCCAACCGTCGACGTTGCAAGGATACCGCGGGTGTTTGACCGTCGTGGTGTTGATCTGAATCAATTCGCCAAGTCGAAGTGCAACCAGCGGGTCCTTCGTTTCTTTGTACAACTGGGTCCACGCTTCGAGGATATGGAGATGCGAGTTGTACGTCTTCGTGTTGATTGCTCCCACGTACCCCGCCTCTTTGGGATCCGTAATCACTTCCCAGTCTTTGTAGAAGAATTCCTGGTAACCTCCGAACTGGCGGTCATAGCAGCGTTCATCCAGCGTGCGAAACAATTGTTTGGCATGCTCAAGCGGTTTCGAATCAGCGGTGGCCCGGTGATACTCGATCAAACCATAGACAACGAACGCGTTAGGATAGATGTGCTTCCGAGTATCGACGGGCTCCCCTGCCCTGCTGGTCTTTGCAATGAAGCCACCATGCTCGCGATCATGAAAATGCTCCATGAGAAACTTGTAACCACTCTTGGCGGCACTGAGAGCTTCTTCACGTCGAATTCCGTGGCGTGCCAGCGTGCTGAAGTACCAAAGCTGACGTGCTTGCAAAGTGAGAAACTTTTCTTGGCCGGTGAAGTTACCGTTTGCGTCCAATTCTTCCAGATAGCCGTCGTGCGTCGCATCAATCGATTGCAGGTAAAACTCCGCCAGAGATTCCTGCAGTTCGCGACAACGTTCGGGCGTGACTGCCTCGACGGTCGATACCGTTGCACAGCAACTTAGAATGAGCGTGCCAAAAATCCAGATTATGTTTCGCATAGAGGACGCTCGCTACCTAATGTGCTCGTCTCGTTCGCACGCGCATCGCAGCGTGATCGAAGTGGCACCGGACACGAGTGAGCCTCAGTTCGCTTCTTCGGCTACCGACTCGCTTTTCGAGCGATAGAGGAACGCATCCGATGTGAGCAAAGAAGTTAACAGCGCATTCATGCTGCCGCCACCTTCCTTGTATGCACGATGTGCCTCCCGAAGTGTTGGCCCGTCGTTAAGAGTCTCATTTCGGCCCATCCAAAACCGAAAAGCGTGACGAACGAAAACTTGCTCGACATGTTCGCTGTCTGCAAGCCTCTGAATTAGCTCGATCGGATCAGCCACCTCGCCGTCCAGATCGGGATCACCTGAATCAATAATTTGACCGGTCGTATTAACCGGCTTGTTGATCTCTGTTGTCCGATACAACCCAGCATGGTTGTACATCTCAAATGGCAGCCCGAGTGGATCCATTTTCTTGTGACAAGTCCAGCAATACTCTTCCCGTGTGACACGCATACGTTCCCGCAATGTCTTGCGAGGTTCGTCGGGCAGCATCGCGTCGACCGTAATGGGAACATCCGGAATGCCACCTCCCAACAATCGCTCGCGAATCCATCGACCACGTCGGATCGCATGATTGTCCATTGCATCCGAGTGCGACACGAGCCAGCTTGGGTGCGTCAAGACTCCAAGCCGTTCGCCCTCGGGAACCGTTGCTAGAAAACGATCCGGTTTCATCGAACCGTTGCCGAAACTACGTCGACTGACACGAGCGAAGATCTTCGGGCCGGTGAGATCTGCCTCGGCAACGTTGTGGTTCTTCCTGGCCCGGCCCCTGGGCCCCTGCGTCGCCTTTCGCTTGGCCGCAGCTAACACTTTCTTCTGCTGCCTCAACCGCTTTTGAATGGCTTTCGATTCGGGAGCCAACTTCAGTCGAGCTTCAAGCTTGGCAACTTGTTGCTCCGCCTCCTCAACCTCCGCCGCTTCTACCGCTTTCGCCTTTGCATTGGTCAGCTTCGCAGCGGCAACGGAAGCCTTTCGCTCTTTATTCGTGTGTCGTCTGCCGAAGTAAACTCTGTCACCTCTGGTGACCACCGCTCGCTTTGTGGTCAACAACTGCTTGAGAACATCTCGGTCTTCCTGAAGTATCAGTTCAACCAAGCGGTCCGTACTGGCCGTTGCGTCAAACATGGCTCGATAGTGTGCCTGCCCACGCGCGTTTGCACCGGTATTGATCAACGCCTTGGAGTCTTTGCAAATGTAGCCACCCAGGTCGTAGTCAAAATACTCGCGGAAGAATCGCAGAACACGAGGCTTGCGGATACTATCGTCGCCCAGCATCCGTTCGACTTCGCGTTTCACGTCTGCTTTCGTCCGTATTCGACCATCGACGATGGCAGACTTCAAAGTTTCATCAGGCGCGATGTAGCGCAAGGCGTGATTGACCGCCAGCCCCAACTCCCAATCACGCAACATCGCTCGGCCGTAGTCATCGACCGCAACGTTCTCCGCCAACTCAGGTCTAAACAGTGCGTCTCGGTCCAAGAAAATGGACGAAAGCCCCAACACACATCCGTCTTCCTTACCAAGCTTGTCGATGGACTGTTTGACCAGCGCTGTGTACTGATCCGATTCAGGCTTGCTTGGCGGTCGAAAGGTAAGAGCTTCGAAAAGATAGTCGACCGCCGCACGCAGACGCTCGTCCGACACACCATCGCCCTTCATCAGATCATAAACGGGCGTCATCGGTCGAACGACCTTGGTGCTATACACCAAACTGGTTGGCAAGCCGCGAAGGTCTCCCTTCATTTTGTCTTCAATCGACTTGGGGTCGTCCGTGATCTGATATGGCTTCGCAATGCTCAGCGGACCAAAAGCCATGTAGCGAATGATGTCCTCGGCGGCCCCCATGATCTGCGTCGCCTCGGCGCTGTTGACGGTGTAGAAGTCAGGGTAGTTCTCCAACCCGTGCTTCCGGTTCGATGAAAGAACAGCCGGGATACTCTTGACCGATGTCGCGTACGCCACGGTCCCACCCTGCCACTTGATGATTCGATCGGTCCCAAAGTAGAGCTTCAGTTCGCCGCCATGATTCGTCGGCACAACGTCCCCACGCGTCCGAAGCCCAGGCTTCGCTGAATTGAATTCTGGTTCCGTATTGATTAGCTCATTCAAACGCGTGACGTGTTCTTCCGGTGTCACCCGCCAGATGCGAGCCGGTGATGAAGTGGGCACCAACTGAATGCCTTCCGGCAGCGGACCAAAGAGCAGATCGTGGTCGAGAAAGTTGGCTTTGTTCGGATCCAGGTGCGCACGAAATCCGCCCTTATCCCGCATGAAGTTCGACAATTCCGCGACAATCCAGTCAGAGAATCGCAAGCGATCTACAACCGGCGGCTGATCGCTGTCGGCG
>CAYQMZ010000254.1:0-9315 GCA_964418725.1 uncultured Pirellulaceae bacterium | reverse complement strand
ACGCTGATCTTGGGAGCTATCCAGCAGCAGCGTGGGTGTTGGAACCGACTGAGTGAAATAGGAGTAAAGTCCCGCTTCGTCGATTTTGTCGAAGAATGCCGTCAGCTGGTAATACTCTTTTTGGGATAGCGGATCGTATTTGTGATCGTGGCAACGGGCGCATTCCAGCGTCAGGCCGAGCATCGATGTGGCAAACGTTTGAGTTCGATCGGCCACGTACTCGATGCGGAATTCTTCTGGCACGCTGCCGCCTTCCACTTTTTGCGGATGCAGGCGATTGAATGTGGTTGCGAGAATCTGATCTTCGGTAGGTGCATCAAGAAGATCGCCGGCCAGTTGTTCGGTGACGAACTGATCGTACGGCAGGTTTCTGTTGAAGGCGCGTATAACCCAGTCTCGGTAAGGCCAGACAAACCGATCGCGATCGACCTGGTAGCCGTACGTGTCGCTGTATCGCGCAACGTCCAGCCAGTTGGCGGCCATGCGCTCGCCGTACTGCTTGGAGTTCAGCAGGCGATCTAGAAGTTTGTCGTATGCGTCGGCATCACCGTTGGAGGTGAAGGCTTGAAGCTCCGCAAGCGTGGGCGGTACGCCGGTGATGTCAAAACGAGCTCGACGTAGTAGCGTGTGTCGATCTGCCTCTGGCCGATAGTCGACGCTCGCAGCCTTCTGTCGTTGCCCAATGAGTGTGTCGATGGCTTCCGTTGCCGACTCAAAGTTGCCAGACTTCTCAAAAGGCAGGAAGGACCAGTGTGCTTTGTATTCCGCGCCTCCGCTGATCCAATCTCGGATACGCTGTTTTTCCGCCGCCGCGAGAGCTAAGTTCGAGTCTGGGGGCGGCATCATCATGTCGGGATCGTCTGACGTGATTCGCAACCACAGTTCGCTCGCGTCGGGATCGCCAGGTTGAACTATTTTGGGAGCTTCGCCGGAAGAGTCCTGTCGAAGTCCATCAGCGGTATCTAACCGGAGATCGGCCTCGCGATTCTCTTCGTCCGGGCCGTGACATACGTAGCAGCGGTCCGAGAGCAGTGGACGAATGTCGAAATTGAAGTCGATTGGACGCTGAGCGGAGGCCGAATTGCCTATTCCACAAACCGCAATAGCGGCAAAAAAGTGAGCAACGGCCCGTAAAAAGCTGGGTTGGCGGTAAATAACAGATCTTTGCATGTAATCATTTTCCCCGAACACCGTCGCATTGTAGTCGATTACACCATTCGGGATCATTTGGCAAATCCGAATAGAAGTTGTCACGTAATCGAACTCGCCACATGATCGGGACGTACCTAAAATGCACCAGTCTGTGGTCCCAGCATCAGCCGGCAAACAGACCGCAGGCTTGCCGCCGCGAACCCTCCTTAAGGCGTCCATTGTGCGGGGCCGCCGAACCTGAATTGCATTCCACACAGGAAAATTGAACATGAGTCGTCTTGTTAGTTTGACGCTACTCGTCGCAATAATTAGCGCCGCGGTTGGTGCAGTGGCAGTTGCTGAGGTGAAGTCCAAATCGCGGTTGGTTGATACCTTTTTGAAGCTGGAGATTGATGCCAATCAATTCAAAGCGAAAAAGGAAGCCGCGGAAGCCGATGAAGAACCTGCACCGACCAAAGGTCTGAAGTACGCCACATTCGGTAACGGGTGCTTTTGGTGTACCGAGGCAGTGTTTGAAGAGCTTCACGGAGTTAAACGTGTTGTCTCGGGATACTCCGGTGGGCACGTTGCGAATCCCACGTACGAGCAAGTTTGTTCGAAGCGAACCGGTCACGCCGAAGTGATTCACCTGAGCTACGACCCCAAGCAGACTTCATACGCGAAGCTGCTGGAGGTGTTCTGGCGTACGCACGACCCGACGACGTTGAATCGTCAAGGGAACGACAAAGGTCCGCAGTACCGTTCCGTCGTTTTTTATCACGATGAGGAACAGAAGGAACTGGCCACTCACTACAAGAAAAAGCTGAATCAAGCAAAGGCCTTCGGTAGGCCGGTTGTTACAGAGATCACGGAATTCGAGAAGTTCTATCCAGCCGAAGGCTACCACCAAAACTATTACAAGCTGAATCCGAACTATGGCTACTGCCGAATGCTGATTAAGCCAAAGCTGAAGAAGTTCCGCCGCGTCTTCGCCGATGAGCTGGCGAAGAATCCCAAGAACCGAGCACCAAAGTCAGCAAAGAAGTGAGCTCCAGGGATACTCGCCGAGAAGTCATTAGGCATACGATTGAGGTGTGAAAGATGATTCGTTTTACTGTCGGTCTTAAGACGCTTTGCTGTGTGGTTGCATTGGCAGCAGTCGGTGTGCAGGGCTTCGCAGACGGTTCTGGTTCGCGATCTGCTGTATCGATTGGTGCGTCGGACAAGGCTAAAGCTGCTGGCAACGGAGCTGGGAAGGCATCGAAGAAAAAGCTTGAAAAGGTCGTCAAAACCAATACGGAATGGCGTAAGCAGTTGAGCCGAATGGCATACAAGGTGACGCGACAACATGCCACTGAGCGTGCACGAACTGGTCGCTATTGGAACCACAAAGCCAAGGGCAACTACAACTGCGTTTGCTGTGGCCTGCCTCTCTTTTCTTCGAAGACCAAATTTAAATCAGGTACGGGATGGCCCAGCTTTTACGCGCCGGTCGACAAGGACCACATCGGCAAGCAGGTTGATCGCAAGCTGTTCATGGTTCGAATGGAAGTCCATTGCGAACGCTGTGATGCACACTTGGGGCACGTTTTTGACGATGGCCCCCGTCCAACCGGCTTGCGGTATTGCATCAACTCAGCGTCCTTGAAATTCGAATCGGAAAAGGACATCAAGAAGCGGCTGGCGAAAGAAAAGGCGAAGGCAGCAGCAGAGGAAGAGAAAGCTGAAAAGGAATCGTCAGACAGCGAGGAGAAGGTGGCAGTGCAATAGGATTTCAGGCTTCGGCAGTGAACGCGTGGTGCTGGAATTGTTCTAGGCTTGCCAGCGTCGCCTTGCACTTTTCGCGGAATTGGTCGAAAGTGCCCGCATGATTAAAGCACTGATTTTCGACTGTGACGGGACGCTGACTGATTCGATGCCGGTTCACTACCGCGCCTGGCGTGAAGTCATGGATAGCGTGGATGTTGAGTTCACGGAGACACGATTCTACGAGCTTGCAGGTGTGCCTGGCCCGAAGGTGATGAACGCGATTGCCGATCACCTCGAGCCTCAAGTTCAAACTCAACTGTTGGACCGCCGCGAGGAACTCTTTTTCGAGATGCTGTCGGAGGTCACACCGATCACACCAGTGATTGATATCGCGCGACGGCATCGTGGCGATCTGCAAATGGCCGTCGCAAGCGGCTCTATTCGAGCCAGTGTAAGCCGCCAGTTAGAAGTGATTGGCATCGCCGACTGGTTTGAGACTGTTGTAACGGCCGAAGATACAGAGCGTCATAAGCCCGAGCCGGACGTCTTCTTAGAAGCCGCGCGTCGAATGGGGGCGGACCCGAGTTTATGTCGAGTCTACGAAGATTCAGACCTGGGAATCGAAGCTGCTCATAGGGCGGGTATGGAGGTCGTTGATGTACGGCCCCTTTATCAGTGATCAGGTATACTCGGCCGAATTCAAGCTTGCTATTGCCAAGAGCCACGGAAACGTGCATGTTCTTGACGCTGCCAGTGCAACCAGGTCTGCTAAAGGGCTAGGGGCCGGCACAGCAATCACGGCTAGAAACTTCCTCGCATTGTCCAACAGTGTCACAATCAATTTTTCAGCACAAATTCGAAAACGGCCTCAGTCTTCTTGCTCAGGATATGCCATGGCTTGAGTCCGCGGCGTTCACGTTCCTGGTGCCATGCGGCGCAGTGCACGACCCGCCAAACCGATTGGGATTGAGCAATCTAGTTTGTGACATGGTCCAGCGTGGATCAGGAAATCGCAACAGCCGCGAATTCGTCGAGGCATTGGAGCGGCTGGGCGTTGATCGCAGCAGCTCGGTAATGATGTCGCACTCCAGTTATTCCGGTGTGACATTGGCGGACAATTTGCTGTCGGCCATTGAACTGCAGGCGGACCTGATTCGGCGGCCCATGTTTCCTGCGGACCAGTTGGATGAAGCTCGCTCTGTCTGCTTCCAGGAGTTGCGAGCCCAGCAAGACGATCTTGCACATCGAACGATGGACCGCACTCGTGGTCTGCTATTCCCCGCGCCATGGGATCGAACAGTTGCCGGTGACGTTGCACACGTCGAATCAATTTCGATGTCAGATGTGACGCAGCATTTTGAGAGCCGATACGAACCCAGTGATGCGATCATTAGCGTCGCAGGGCGAATCGATTGGCCGGCATTGCGTGATCAGATTGAACGACTGTTTGGGGATTGGCGCTCCAGTCCGGCCGGCGATCTGCAAGAGACGCCACCCGCAGAGCGAGTGTCGCATACGTCTCATGACTCGCAACAGACCCATATCGGGATCGCATACCCCAGCGTTCCGTATGGCCATGATGACTACTACCAGGCCCGCGGAGCTGTAGGTGTATTGAGCGAGGGCATGAGCTCGCGATTGTTCACCGAAGTTCGTGAAAAGGAAGGTCTGTGTTACACGGTCTTCGCCGCATTTGCTCCGCAACGTGATCGTGGCGCTGTCTTTTGTTATGCCGCATCGGGAACGGCGACCGCGCAAGAAACACTGGACATTACCATTCGAGAGCTTCGCCGGATGAAGGATGGGGTGACAGGCGAAGAATTGAATCGAGTGAAGGCGAAGATCAAGAGTGTTCTGATCATGCAGCAGGAGTCGAGCGTTTCTCGCAGCATATCGATGGCGAACGATTGGTATTACCTGGGCCGAATTCGTCCGATGGAAGAGATCGCTCAGGCAATGGGCGGACTGACGGCAGATTCCATTAGCGACTACCTGCAACGCGATCCACCGTCGGACTTTCGCGTTTCTACGCTGGGAAAAGAACAGCTCGCTATTCCCGCCTGATTGTTCGCCGCGGCATTTGCCACTTGATTCACTCTGGCGAAACTGACTATCGAGAGTTAAATGCAATTCAAAAAACACATCTTGCCGAACGGTCTGCAGGTAATCGCTGAGTGTAATGAGCACGCCTATTCGACGTCGCTCGCATACTTCGTGAACACTGGCTCACGAGACGAAACGATCGAAGTCGACGGTGTGAGCCATTTCCTAGAGCACATGGTCTTCAAAGGCACGCCAACCCGAAGTGCCGCAGATGTGAATCGCGAGCTGGATGAAGTGGGTTCGGAATCGAACGCCTACACCAGCCAAGAGCGGACCGTTTACTACGCAACGGTGCTGCCCGAATATCAGAATCAAGTTGTTGATTTGTTGTCGGACATCATGCGGCCTTCGTTGCGAGAAGAAGATTTCGAGACGGAAAAGAACGTGATCATCGACGAGATTTGGCTCTACGAAGATCGTCCACCATTCAATGCGTCCGATCGCTGCATGGAGCAGTTCTTTGGCAGTCATCCGTTAGGCAAAAACATCATCGGCACCGAAGACAGCATTCGTGCGATGACCGCAACCGGGATGCGTGAGTACTTCGAGCAACAGTACAGTCCGGGCAATATCGCGCTTGTCGCGTGCGGCGATGTTGATTTTGCGCAGTTGGTGGAACGAGCGGAGAAGAACTGTGGAGACTGGAAGCCGTTCGACGTCGATCGTACCAGCCCAGACTTTCAGCCTGTGTTAGGTCGCAAGGACTTCACGAAGGAATCTGCCAGCCAGCAATACACGGTTCAGATTTCGTCTGGTCCCAGCGGATCAGACCCGCTGCGATTCGCTGCTCAGCTACTCAGTTACGCCGTTGGTGATGACAGCGGAAGTCGTTTCTATTGGGACTTGGTCGATCCTGGGCTGGTTGAGTACACGGAACTGTATCCGCGATCGTTCGATGATACGGGAATTTTGATGACGTTCGTCTGCTGTGCTCCCGAGGAAAACGAGGCCAATCTGGAACGCATTGCCAAGATTCAGCAGGACGTGGATCGCAACGGCATAACACAAGAAGAGCTGGACCTTGTGAAGATTAAGGTTTGCTCGCAACTGGTCCGTCGCAGCGAGCGTCCGTCTGGCAGATTGTCGTCGGTGGGAGTCAATTGGCTGCAACGGAACGAATATCGAACGGTGAAAGACACGATCGATGCATACCAAGCGGTGACGCTGGAGGATGTTCGAAAGTGTCTGGAGCAGCATCCGCTTTCCAACACCATGACCGTTTCGATCGGTCCGGGCTAAGTTGCCACGAGTCATAGCCCGCGTCGCTCAAAAGACGGCGGGAAAGGTGTCAGGTAGCGTTGCTGGCCGCAAGTAGCTCTCATGGGACCGTCCGGAATACCTATTCCGTGCGTTGATAAAGCAACAAGAACAAAAACAGCTGATACATCAGCAGTTTGCTCGACGCCTCAGGAACCGACACAGACTCATTGGGAGTGTCCCCGAAGTTGTCGGCCAATATCAAGAAGTCTGAAAACCGTACTGCTCCATCGCAGTCAATATCACCGAGACGATGGCCGTCTACCTCTTGGCCAAAGTTGCTGGACAGGATAAGGAAGTCTGAGAATGTAACGACACCGTTGCCGTCCAGATCTCCACCCGAACTTCCATCACATGTTGGACCAATAGTAAGCGTTCTCTGGGCCACGTGCAGATCTTCACCGGCAAGTGGGAGTATAAGTGACCATGCGGACAGTAAGCTTGGATTGACATCATCCTCTGAGGTCGGCAGCTCATTCGAATCGAGAGGAGCTTCGATGTTGTTCTCCGAGTCTGTAATGAAGAACTCAATCGGACCGTTTAGCTGTGGGTGATCGATAGAGGGGTCTTCCACCAAGATTCCAAAAAAAGGGATGCCTGCACCCTGTTGAGGACTAGCTGTAACGGCAACCACGTCGTTGTTCTCGATCAAGAGATCACCGAACTGCAGTCGCAGGTAGTGTGCTTCGTAATACGTGGCACCTCGGAGTGGGTTTTGCCGTTCGACCTCAGACACGGCCGCATCCGATTCGTATGAGAAAGAACCGGTTATCAGATCACCTTCGGAGAGCCCCGCCTGACTGTAGTAGTTTTGGGAGCCTACACTCAACAGATCAAACGATCCGACAACCCCCGAAAACTCACCCACGATGGTCGCCGCTGAGCAACTGACACTAAAAAGAATAAGTGAAATCGCAAATACTCGCATGCTAAACTCCGTTTGCGTGTGGACGGCAGGAACAAGTGAGATGCCGATTCGTGCCAGTGCTTAACGCGCAAACAACGGCGTTCGTCTCGGATGCGAAGGATCTGTTGCGAAGTCTCTTTCATTGCGTAACGTGTGCTGCCGTCAACTCGACAAGTCGGATCTACCTGAGCGTCGATAGGTATTCGACCACGTCACGGATCTGGATTGCCGACAATACCTCGGACATCTTTGGCATCGCCGATTGCTTGGCTTCGATCCTCTCTTCGATTTCGTCTTTGCGAATCTTGTAGTTCTTGTTGGGCGCTCCGAGCATTAGGACCTCGTCGTTTTCACTAACAACGGTGCCTGTGATCATCTTGCCGTCTTCCTTGACAACCGTCACGCTTTCGAAGCCCTTCGCGATCGTGTCGCTGGGGGCCACCAAAGCCGCCAATAAGTAGTCTTTGGGCTTTGTACCAATTTGTGTTAGGACGGGACCTGCCTGGCGTCCTTGGCCGCCGGCATTGTGGCAACGCACACACTGAGCATTTGGGTGATTGCGGTAGATTTGTTCGCCCCGCGTGGCGTTGCCGCCCGTCTTGGAAAACGAGTACTCGCCGTGCGGAGCAGCAGCGACCAGTTTTTCCAGTACTGGCAGAGCCGGAGGTTTGTTCTTCGTCTGCCTTGCTGCTGCCAGTACATCCAACAACATCACGTTCCGTGTTGGTTCGTTGGGATCGGCAACGCGTTGGACCCACTGCTGCAGCAGTTTGTCGGCTGCACTGGATTGGATCTTCGGAAGCATCGCGATGAACAGTTGTTGTTGATCTAAGGGGGCGTCCCAGTCCATCGCGGCAATCGCATCCTTCGGGTGATCTTCCACCATCAGCGCAAAGGCGTAACGCCAAACTTCGTCTTTCGTTGGGCCGTGAACAACTTTTTCAATCAGCGACGATGCTTGCTCGTCTTTCTGTTCTCGCAGCAGCCGCAGAGCCTCGATGCGAGCGTTGGGGGCGAGTGACGTATTCGTGACCCAGCTGCGAAAGTTCTCTGAATTCACTTCAAGTTTCAAGTCGTTTAAGTGACGCAGTACGGCGGCACTGATTTGTGTGTCTTTGGTTGCGAGCAGGCGCTCCAGGTTTGCCTGCAGTACATTGCGACCCGCGGCTAAATCCGCTCGTGCATTCTTTCGGATGCGTCCTTCTACGCGGTCGACAATCGGAGATTGGTTCCACGCTGCCAAGCAGTCCAGTGCCTCAAGCTTCAGTGGAACCGACAGGTCCCCCAGTGACTCTGGCGATAGTATGAAATTCAATATCCGTTTTGCTGCCGCTTCATCACCAATGCGGAAATTGGCACTAATGACGCGACGCATGGTTGGTTCGTCGCGTGGCAGTGTGCTGCGATCAAGGACATTGGCGAGATCAGGCAGGGCACCAACGATCGAAAAGTCATCGTGGATCGCTCTTGCGGCTTCGCGAACGACTTGGTGGTGTTCATCATCCAGGAATCGAGAAACCTGCGAACTCTTTTGCCGACCTAGGGCCAGTACAGCTCCTAGACGCACTGACTTCGATTCGTGTTTTACTTGTCCTGCCAGTTGAGTCTCGGTGGCCGCGCCGGCTAGGCCGGTCACGGCAGCGTGACGAATGAACGGATCCAAGTCCGCGTTGCGTTGCAGTAATTGCAGCAGCGATTGGGTTGCGGACTTAGTGCCAACTTTACCCAGGGCAATCGCTGCATGGCTACGGACTAGTGCGACGGGATCTTCCAGTCGCTTGATCAGTTGCGACTGACTGTCCGCCAGCTTCAGGTCGCCAGCAACACGACAGCATTGTTGTCGGATTTGATAGTCGGTGTCGTTCCAGGGTAGTTCGGACGCCAAGTTCGCCCGCATGTTGTCGGGGTTGAGTTGGAGGATTCCCCAGAGAGCATGTATGCGAGCAAGCTGTCTGGCGTTCGTGTCTTGCGACTTAGCAAGAAGCTCAGCGCCACGGCGTCGATCGACGAGCTCGAACTGGGCCAACTGTCGAACGCGACGATCTGGGTGCCCGAGCAGTTCCAAAAGGCGTTGGTTGGATTCTTCGCCAACTCCCTCATTGATCCGTCGCTTTACGTCGACACGCAAGGCAGATTGTTGAGCGTTAGGGTCATCCACACGGTAGATG
>CAYQMZ010000253.1:0-9319 GCA_964418725.1 uncultured Pirellulaceae bacterium | reverse complement strand
GCTCCGTCCCCATCAAGGTCGGCTGGGGTGCTTTGGGAAACGTTGAATTGCCACAACTCTCTACCGTGCTGACCGTCATTGGCTGCAAAGAACAGCGTGTCGCCGGACATGGTCAGATCTTGGGGAAGCGAGCTGTTTCGACCCGGGCGAATATCGGCGGCTAGTTCGGTTCCAGCCAACGTGCCATCCGTGACCCAGATCTCGGTGCCCGTTGTGGATTCACCGGCGACAAAGAACAGCCGTTCGCTGCCCGCGGCAAAGTCCGTTACGACGTAGTCAAATGTTCGGATTTGGACGGCGTCGTCGGGCGTGCCGTCGGAGATCCAGAGTCCGCCGCTACCATCGCCGAAATATAACTTTGCCCCGACATTTTCGATCGCTGTCGGTACTCCAAGTGATTGTGGGATCGCTGCGGAGAAGATCCTCGTTTGGTTCTCACCGTCGTACTTCCAAATTTCAAACGGCGCGGAGAACCCGCTCTGTCGTATGTAGTACAGATCGTCGCCGAAGATCGTTGTGCCCGTGACACCGGACCTAAGTAGCTCGTTCGTGCCGTCAGGTCGCAGAACGCGTAGGGCGTTTTGATGCGTGAAGTAGATGTTGTCATCGACGGCTTGTGGATCCGTCTGAACCGTCAGCGAAAATGAGGGAGTCGTTATCGCAGACGAAATCAGTTCGGTACCTTCGACGGTGCCATCGGACTTCCAGGTTTCGATTCGAGCACTCTCGCTTGGCGGAGCAATGTAGCGGAAAAGGTAGTACTCGTGCAGCACATGTGTTGCGCCGATGAGTTCTTGATTGATGGGGTCGCCCTCAAAAGTTGCTAATTGCTGAACGGTGTTGGTCTGGAGATCACGAACGAAGATGCCTTCGCCATTCAGGGCAATAAAGAGGTTTTCGAATGCTCGCTCCAACAACACTTGTGCGTCTTCGGCAAAGTCATTGCCAACTCGGTTTGCAGACTCGAACGAGAAATCGCTAGTCCACAGCGATTGCGTGTCACCGCTATGCGAGGCGTCTCTGAGCGTACTGTCGTGTTGGGTGAAGAATACAACACCTCGATCTGTCTGGACCATTTGAAGTGGATCGGAATCAGATGTCGCTACGTCGATTTCCGCGAGCGTCGTGAGTTCGCGGGTGCTCGAATTCAGGCTGAGCAGCAGTTCGTCCTTCGCGAGGATCGCAGAACCGTTGAACCGTCCAATGACGTTCGATATGGTCGCGTCCTGCATGAGCTGACCTGTGCCGCGATCGGTGCCATCGGTGATCCAAAGCGTGTACTGACCGTCGTCGCTTCGTTCATGGAACAAATACAGATCGTCTTGCTGAATGACTGTCGGTCGGTACGGCAAATCGGCTAGTCTCGATGTTTGGATGTCCAAGAGTTGAGCATCCGCCGGTTGCCCCGGAGTTTCCACCCAGAAACTCGAAAACATTGAACGCGGGTCGTTTGCCGGTACGGGGCGAGTGTCAGTTTCGCTGCCGTTGGTGATCCAGACTCGAGATCCCTGTCCGTCGTTGGCTTCAAATAGAAGGCCATCCGATGCTGGTGTTAGAGCAGTGGGTTCGGAACCGGTCGTTCCCTGCCACAGATCAATGACTTGTGTAGTTCCCGTCGTGGTGCCATCAGATTTCCAAAGTTCTAGTCCCTCACCGCCATTGGCGACGAAGTAGAGTGACCCGTTAGTTCTTGAGGTCCGCCACCTGTAATCTCGTTACCCTCGAAATTCATTACCAACTCGACATCGTTAGCCACTGAGTTGGTCTTCCAAAGGCCGTAAGTCGGATTCAAATCGAAGCTGCCTCCGAAGAAATACCAGTCGCCTGCGTATTGAGTCAGGTCAGAGACGGGGCGATAGTTTGAGAGTGCAAAGAGTCTCCCAAGCGGCGTCAGTTCGTTAGTGCCGTCAACCGTCAATAGTTGGGTCCAACGTTCGCTCAGAAACGATTCCGTCCACGCGACGATCGGATCGCCCCCGTCATCGACGATTTTGGCAAATCCGCGTTGAAAGTCGTCGAAGAATCCAAGTTCCGTGACAAGTTCAGTTCCGCCCGGTTGCCCGTTGGATCGCCACAGCTCGCTGACTCCTTGCCGCAGGAACTGTTCGTCTGCTTCGATCGCCGCATCTAGGCTGTCGATCTGCCAATACACGTCGTCGCCAACACGCGTCAGCTGACAACAGGCAAGGTCGTTAGCCACTGAATTCGAGTCGATTTCGGCAACGCGAACGTTGGAGCTGCCATCGGTGGACCAGATTTCAACGTCGCCACCTCCGTCCAGGGCGGCATACACCAAACGTCCATCTAATTCGACTGCGGACGCAACTTGTGAAAAGGATTTGAAGACGCCCTGTCTTGGGATGGGATTGATGTCTTCAACCAAGGTGGCAGCTTCCCCAAACAGACCGGCGATGTCCCCCGCCAATGCCAATCGATGCTGCAGAGTTTCGAATACTAGCTTTCTCACCAATATGCCCGCGATTCCTTACGTGTACTGCGTCTCCGACCGAGCGGTCAGTATACCCGGCGTAAAAACGTGTGAAAAAAATTAACACCGTTGTCTCAAAGGGAGTGCATCCTGAACAGCGTTCGACTTGGAAAGGGGGCGGAGCGTCGACTAGTTAAAGGAAGGCTCTCAAAAAGCTCACGTCCCGACTTAGGACGCTTGTCGGTCCTTTGATCGCGCGGCCTAGCGATTACGTGGGCTAGCGATTGCGTGGGCTAGGCGGTCTGTGCGCTGGCACGTGCGTCATTCTCCGCAAGTGAAAAGTCGTTATAATCTGCGATCTTTGAATGGCGAATCGGCACACCATCTGACGCGAAGTTAGGGAGTAGGAAATGGCATACGGTTTCGGAATTGTTGGCTGCGGGATGATCGCAAACTTTCACGCAAAGGCCGTGGCCGACATTAAAGGAGCCAAGATCACTGCATGCTTCGACATGTCGGCGAAGTCTGCCGATCGATTTGCGAAGGCGAATGACTGCACGCCCTATGATTCGTTGAAAGAGATGCTGGCGGATCCCAAGGTCGACGTTGTGACCATTTGTACTCCAAGTGGAGCACACATGGAGCCTGCGGTTGCGGCGGCCAACGCTGGTAAGCACGTGATCATTGAAAAGCCGCTCGAAATAACGCTGAAACGCTGCGACAAAATCATCGACGCTTGTGAGAAGAACGGCGTTGTTTGTTCGACGATCTTCCCGTCGCGATTTCACGAGTCTTCCAAGCTGATGAAGAAGGCCGTGGACAAGAACAAGTTTGGCGTGCTCGCCATGGCGGATGCTTACGTCAAATGGTTCCGTACGCAAGAGTACTACGACAGCGGCGCTTGGCGAGGTATGTGGGAGCTTGATGGCGGCGGAGCCTTGATGAACCAGGCCATCCACAGTGTCGACTTGCTGGCTTGGCTGATGGGCGACATTGATTCGATTACGGCCCACACGGCAACGTTGGCTCATGAACGAATCGATGTGGAAGATGTCGCCGTGGCCACCCTGAAGTTTGCAAATGGAGCGTTGGGAACACTGGAAGCTTCGACGGCAGCCTTTCCTGGCTATCTAAAGAAGATCGAACTCTACGGTTCCAAAGGTTCTGCGGTCCTGGAGGAAGAAGACATCAAAATCTGGGACTTTGCCAAACCAACGGCGGCGGACAAAAAGCTGCTGCAAAAGATGGCCGGAAAGACACAAACCGGAGGCGGAGCGGCAGACCCGACGGCGATTGGGCACCACGGCCACACGGAACTTTTCAAAGACGTCTTGAAAGCCATCAAGACTGGAAAGAAACCATCCATTGATGGTCACGAAGGTCGCCGGAGCGTCGAGATTATTCTGGCTGTCTACAAGGCAGCTGAAACGGGCAAGGTGATTACGCTTCCGTTGAAGAGTGACCCGGTCCTGAAGGCTCGAAAGACTAAGAATAAGAAGAGGTAGCTGCCTGTCGGAAATGGCGGGCGTCACGCATCCACAGAACAATGAAGACAGGTACCAAGCAGATCGCACCGATCTGATACGCCGTCAGGCCGGCGAAAATTCTCGCTTCCGGCCGTACGAATTCGGTGGCGAAACGGTACGTTAAGTACGTCAGGATGTATAGCTTCACCAATTGACCGGTGAACTTGCAACGCTGCTGCAAATAGAACAGCGTTGCAGCCAGCGTGATGTGGAAAGCGAATTCGTACAGTTGCGTCGGATGTCGAAATTGGTCGTCGATATGCGCGAATTGCATGCCCCACGGCAGCGTTGTTGGAGCACCGTAACAGCAGCCACCGACAAAACATCCGATTCGACCCATGGCGACGCCAACGGCAACCGGAACAGCGAAGGTATCCCCAGTCTTTACGGTTACACCCATCGTCCACTTGGCGTATTCGACACCGAAGTAGCCTCCAACGATGCCGCAAAGCATGGTCTTACCGTGGGCGAACCAAGCGATGCCCGATTGAAGGCCTTCCCAGTCGGACAGCACGAACGGCAGCTTGGCCCCAATCATCGCACCAGCAAAAGCGCCGAGCCCAATGCCAAGCTTTTGACGCCAGGGTAGTTCCAGGCTCTTTTGGTAGCGACGAAGAAGGTACGAGCAGGTTGCCATCGAAAGCAGCATGATCGCAGTGTAGAGCCAGTTCATTCGGTTTTGATCGCGAGCTGCTTAGAGACGGTTTGACTCCGTCATCATATGCGAGTCGAACCACACGCGGCAGCCGTATTCAGTGCGTCGATGACTATCCGTGGTTTCTCCAAACTTCAGTTGCTGCAAAAAGAAGACGCGTTAGCCTTTCCCTTGCCACCGCGTCTTAGAATTGAACGGACTTATTTCACGGCTTTCGTGCGAATGAAATCGGTGCCCGGCGAGTGACATCCGACGCACAACTGATGACCCAATGCTGCGGCAACCGGCTTGCTGGCATCGGTGAGACTAAGGTTTTCGTACCAATACCAACCGTTACCTCTGCCATCGTCGTCACGAGCCTTCACCATCGCCGCCCAGCCGTAGAGGTTGCCGTCTTTGTGCAGTTCCTTGACGACCACCGAACCCGTCGGATGTTCTGTGTTTCCTGCACGCATGCTTTGGTCAAGTTTGGGATTCACAAAGACGCGAACGTCTCCGTGGACCGCCGGTCCAGAGCTTGAAGGGTGGACGGCTGACTCTGCTCGGTAGTTTTTGTAGCCGCCCTTTTGAAGCCAGGCGAACAACTTCATTCCATAGTCGTCTGGCTTCGCATTGCCGGACGCTCCTACGGCACCCATTGCTGTAGCCATAGACTTGTTGTCCATTTTTTTCGCCGACGTACGTGATTGTTCGGCAGCCTTCTTCATCTTGGAAGGCATCGCGGCACGTAGGATCGGGTAGTACTGCGTGAACACATAGTCGGTGTCGGCACTTGCCTGGTGACAGGCGTTGCACTTGTCGGCTGGAAACGCCTTTGCCGTTTTCGAATATTCAGCTTCCGCGACGTGTCCAAAGCTGAAGTATGCCCAGCCGCCTGGTTCGTTCTTGAATCGAACGGTGTCTTTGATAGCGACCTCCAGGCCAGAGAAATCGCCCATGAAGTAGCCGTTGCCACTGACAGCGGCCTTCGAACCGACCAGCGTCAGTTCCTTGACGATTTGTGTCCCGTTAGGAAATGTTCCGGTTCGCTCGAAAGTGGCGAAACTCTCCGGATCGACATAGACGTTGTGGAATTCCGGGAACGCAGCCTTACCGTCGTTCATGTCATGCGGTGTAAGCGGTGTGCCAACATAGATCCACTTGCGCCAACCCTCGGGGCGGATCAAATGCCCGTCTGCGGTGTAGTGCGGACTGACGCCGTTCAGCGGCCGGATCTCTTCGGAGACGGAAACTGTCGTGATTGCGAGTATGGCAAACGCGCTCATCAGGAAGTGATTAGATAGATAGCGAGAAGTCATTTTTGTCCTTTTCGTTTTCAACAAGGAAAAAGTAAACGTGAACGTAGCGATTGAACTTGTGCACTCGTATGACGGTCGTCACACGCCGTGCGTTTTTCGAGAATGAGAGTTGCCTAACGCAGTACTCGCACCCAGCCGTTGTGACGGGCGATTTTTCCACGCTCCTCTAATGTGCGGAGCGCGCGATACATCGTTTCGTGGGTGATGTTGAGGTCTGATGCAAACGTCTTGAGTCGCCCCGTCAAATCGATGGCGTCCGTTCCTTGAGTTAGACAACTCAAGAGATGAAGCACTTTGTCGGTGGCCTTCGGGAGTGCTAGTCGTTCGAAGTTCTGACGAAGTAGATCGTTGCGTTCACCCAGGCTTTCAAGAAAACCTTGCAAGATGCGACGGTCACTCATCACTCGTTCTGCGAAGGCTCGCCGGCTGATTTGCGTAACAACAGTTTGCTTGTCGGCAATCGCTGTAAACGCGTAGGTGTCACGGAAGAGATGGTCTTCCGCAATCAGCTCTTGGTCACGAGCTCGGTAGAGGACTAGTTCTTTCCCATCGACTGGCTGGACAACGAGTCGAATGCAGCCGCTTTCCACGAAGAAGAGTGAGTCAGTCGGAGCCCCCGCGGCGAACAGCAAGTAGCCCGTCGAAAGTGTGAGCCTATTTGTGCGAAGCTCATCGATCGTAAGTTCTCGAAACCAACTGTGTACCATCCCATTGTCCGCCTGGTCTAACCATTTCGTAGTGAGCGGCCTTACATTGGCCGCGACTAGGCATTGGATGCACGCAGATCTGGTTTCTTACTTGGCTAGTGCGTGCCTTCGGTATTTTGAACGTGACGATTGGCTGCCGAGCAGATTTCGGCGCGATCCACAGGTTTCGAGGTAAGACATTCGCAGGACGGAGCCTCTTAAACCGTGTTCGACCGTTCAAACAGGCAATTCTTGACGGTGGGTCGAACGTCGTTTCACCGTGAAGACGGTTGCAGCATTTCGCTGCGATGAATTCAGATTTCCATTAGGCAAGGAAAAAGACGATGAGTGGCGGAATCCCCAAGAGCGAACTACTAGAAATGCAACGCACGTTCGTGGAACGTTGTGCGAATGGCGAGTTCGTGGAGGTAATGGAAGACTATTACGCGGAAGACGCCTACCAAATTGAAAAAGGCGACGGCACGCGGCGCGAAGGACGCGCAAATATGGTCGCCTTTGAAAAGGACTTTCTCACCAAGGTGAAGACCTTTCATGGTGTAGACATCGGGTCCATCTCCGTCGCATCTGATGATGGCAATGGCAACGGAGTGACGATGGCCGAGTACACGATCAAGGGAGAGATGGCCGACGGATCTAAGTTCTGGCCAGAACAGGTGCAGGTGTCGACGTGGAAGAACGGTAAGATCGTAGCATTGTCCTACTACTACAATCCGAACTTCTAGCGACTCGCGGTTAGAGTGCTGGCGGCGCAACACTTGCCGCCACGCTCATGCTCTGCATCGGAGGCCCAACGTATCGTGACAAGAAACTCAGGCGACTTGAAATCGGTGTCACCCAAAGTCGACCGAGACAAGAATCAAGTCATCATTATCTCCGCGATGTCTTCCGACCGAGTCATTGGCGTCGGGGAAGGAATGCCTTGGGACGTCCCAGCCGAATACCAGCAGTACCTGGAGTTCGTCAAAGGCAACACTGTTGTGATGGGACGAAGGACATTCGAGATTTTCGGTCCTGATCTACCGGCAACGACCACCGCAATCGTGGTCACTCGCAGCAATTCTATTGGCGACGCGATCGTCGCGAGTTCGCTGGAAGACGCAGTTGCGAGGGCACGCGAGATCGGTCGAACGATTTTTATCGCTGGCGGACATTCGATCTACCAACAAGCGTTGTCACTGGCTGATGCGTTGTACCTTAGTACCATCAAAGGCAACTACGACGGTGACACGTATTTCCCAGACTTCGATCTGGATCGCTGGGAGGTCGTTGAAGAACAGGAAAACGTTGACTTCGTCTTTCGGAAATATGTTCGAAAAGCGCGGGACGTCTGAGAAATCTGGTTGCTGTTCCCTACCGTGTAGGAACGCCCAAAGATAACCTCTTTGCCATCACGTCAGCTCGAATGTGCAGTCTGGCGTGCTTGCGGTTGTCTGCCGCTATCCTCAGGTTCAACAGATTCGCCGAGTCTTCGCGGTGTGAATTCGCCTTCATGTCGTGTGGCTGTTGACGATGGTTGGCGACAACTAAACAATACGGCGGTCGATTTAGAATTTGGCTGCTCGTATTTTTAAGAGGTCGCAATGGGGTTCGAAGACATTCTCGAAGGCATCTTTGGTCAGATCGAGCAGCAGGCTAAGCAGCAACCGAATCGACGAGTCCGCGGACCGCAGCCGCGTCCGGCCGAAAGCGAAACGGGGATTGGACGCGTGATGAAGAGCGTGGTCCAAGTCGTCGCGCTGAAGTCTGGTTTTCTGGGTGGGATGTCTTCTGCGTGGACAGGTTCCGGCAGCATCGTTGATCCGTCTGGCATCATCTTGACCAATTGCCACGTGGCCAATCCGCGAGCGATGGGGATGTCGTCGCCGCCCGCGGATCGGTTGGGGATTGCCGTCACGGATCGGTCCGACGAGCCCCCAGCGATCACGTATTTTGCTGAGGTCGTGGCTCAGAATCCGAGATTGGATCTGGCTGTCTTGAAGATTGTCGCGGACTCGAGAGGACAGCGCACACGCGACTTAGATTTGCCGGCGATCCCGTTGGGCGATTCCGATGCGCTGGATCTCGGAGAACAGCTGGCGATCATTGGCTATCCGGGAATTGGCGGAGACACAATTACATTCACGTCCGGCAACGTGTCGGGTTTCTCTCGCGAGGGAAACATCGCACGCGGCTGGATCAAGACGGACGCTACGATTGCTGGCGGCAACAGTGGTGGATCGGCTGTCAGCCAAAATGGGCTGTTGGTCGGAGTGCCCACGCAAGCTGCCGCCGGGTCGGGTATTACACCCGTCGACGCGCGTCCGGTGCTGGATACTAATCGCGATGGTCGTGTCGACAAACGTGATACGCCGATGGCGATCGGTGGATTCATCAACGGATTGCGGCCCGTGAACTTGGCGATTCCTTTGTTGGAAGAGGCTGGTATGGATGTCGCGGCGGCTAGGTCCGCCAACCGTGGGACCTCGATTTTGCCTAGCCGTATTGGTTCCGGTCCGGCGATGCCAAAGGCGCAGCCGAAGTTTACGGACTTACTGTTTAGCTCGCGGATTACGTCCGATGGCCGATCAATTCATCCCACAACGCGTCTGCCATCGGGACTCGATACGGTTTATGCCACCTTCGAGCATTCCGGGATAGAACATGGAACACCTTGGAGTATCGTGTGGATGTCGGATGGACAGGTGATCATCGACCAAAAGGATACG
>CAYQMZ010000252.1:0-9365 GCA_964418725.1 uncultured Pirellulaceae bacterium | reverse complement strand
GACATCAAGTTCGCGAAGCCACCAACGGCGAAGAACTTCGGGCTGGCGAGATACTCATCGCGCCCGGCGACCACCATCTACTCACGACTCGCGACCGAGACACGGTGCGGGCCAAGTTGAGCAAGGACGAACCAGAGAATTCGTGCCGCCCGGCCGTCGACCCGCTGTTTCGGTCACTCGCTGATACCTACGGTGACCGATGCCTGGGGGTTGTCCTGACCGGGATGGGCAAGGACGGCACAAATGGCGCGCGAGCGTTACGAGAACGCGGCGCCGAAGTCATGGTGCAAGACAAACAAAGCAGCGTCGTCTGGGGAATGGCCGGCAGTATCGTCGAAAACGGGTTGTCGGACGAGGTACTGCCGCTGGACCGCATGGCCAAAGAATTGGTTCGTAGAGCGCGAGGTAAAACACCTGTCGGTTGATCGGTGTGAACGCTTATGTCGCTCGCTACATCTGATGTCGATTTCTTGCGTGGGTTGGTTGCCAAACATTCTGGCAACGTGATCGCTCCACGCCAGGTCTACATGCTGGAACAACGACTGGGACCCGTCGCCCGCGACATCGGATTGGATACCGTACAGCAACTGGTCAATGAACTTCGACGCCACGAAGATCGCTTGCTTTCTCGACAGGTCGCAGAGGCGGTCACCGTCAACGAAACGAGCTTCTTTCGAGACATGCACTTGTTCGAGGCATTGCGCACGAAGATTCTGCCTGAAGTCATTGAACGCAACAGCATTCAACGCGAAATCCGCATCTGGAGCGCGGCCTGTTCAAGCGGTCAAGAACCACTGTCGACAGCGATGGTGATTCGTGAACACTTCCCACAACTTGCCACCTGGAACATTCAGATTGTGGCCACCGATCTTTCAGAAGACATGCTTGAAAGATCCCGCGATTGCACTTACTCGCACCTTGAAGTGAATAGGGGATTACCCGCCAAGAAGCTTCTAAGGTTTTTCGAGCGTAGAGGCACAATGTGGCAAGCAAAACAAGAATTGCGAGCCATGATTGAGCATCGTCGTTTGAACCTCACACAGGCTTGGCCTCACTTAGGTTCGTTCGACATCATCATGCTCAGAAACGTTTTGATTTACTTTGATCAAGAAACGCGAGCCGGAATTCTCGGACGCATCAAGCGCACGTTAAAGCCGGATGGTTACCTATTCATTGGCTCAGCCGAAACGCTAATCGGTTTGGGTGTCCCTTTTAAAAGGCAGGAGATCAATGGCACAATTAGCTACCGACCAAGCATCGGCTGATGCCAATCTGACAGCTGATCAAATTACTACTGAACACGTTGAACGCGTCGTCGAAGACTTGTTCGTTTCGATGTTCAGCATGGAAGTGAGTCCCGAAGAGAATCGGGAAATCATACCCAGTGAAGGATCACTCGAAGCTTCGGTTCAAATTGAAGGTCCGCTGCAACTAGAAGTTCGTGTCGTCGCTCCACGCGAACTATCGGAAGCTATTGCGCGTGCTATGTTTGAAACAGAGCAAGACGCTTTGACCGAAGACGAAACACGTGACGCAATTGGTGAAGTTGCAAACGTCGTTGGAGGAAACATCAAAGGGTTGGTTGATCACGAGACTTGCACTCTGACAACTCCAACAGTTGGAGCTTTCACCGAAATCCCGACCGACGCCCGTTGCGAATTGTTCCGCTGCCGCGATTCAGTCTTTCATATCGTCCTTATTGCAGGCTGATTTACAGCTGCCACAAAATACATATCAAACGGAGAGTCAATAACTATGAAGATTCTGATCGTCGACGACAGCAAGGCGATGCGAATGATCGTAATGCGAACGCTGCGACAAACGGGACTGAGTGGGTACAAAACCGTCGAAGCCGCCAACGGCGTCGAAGCCCTGAAGGTCATCGCTGAAGAGTCACCTGACCTAGTGCTTTCAGACTGGAACATGCCTGAGATGAAGGGCATCGAACTACTCGAAAAGGTACGCGAGTCGGGGAACAAAGTTCCCTTCGGATTCATCACCTCAGAAAGCAGCAACGAAACAAAAGAACTCGCTGAAAAGACGGGCGCTGACTTCGTGATCACGAAGCCATTCACGGCTGAAACGATCGAGTCCACTCTGTCCGCTGTCATTGCGTAACGACCATTCACCCACACCAATCTGCGACAAGGTTTATTCACCATGACCACTACCAATCAATCTGTAAACGCTGAAGAATTCGGCACATTCCTTTCGGATCTTTATGGCCTGAAAATTACTGCTGCCGAAGAAGCTGGCCTGACTTGCGACAAGTTCGGTTGTCTTGCGACGTACGTTGACAGCGAAGGCAACGAGAAGGGTCGAATCCTGTGCGACCTTCAAGGTGCTGCCATGTTGGGCGCTGCTCTGACGCAAGTCCCCATGGGTGCTGTCGAAGACGCCGTAAGTGCGGGCGAATTGCCTGACAACCTCAGCGAAAACGTTCGCGAAGTGCTGAACATTTCGGTCAACGTATTCCCAAGTCACGAGAACCAGCGATTGGTACTTAAAGATGTTTCGACAGAAGCGTCTGAGTTGCCACCAGTCGCTGACGCAGTACCGCTGAAGCTGGAAATCCAACGATATGGTGCTTGCAAAGTCTTCATCTTCTGCGACTAAATGACAACTGTCGCAGTAGTGAAGAAGATGTGAAATACTCTTCGTTTGCAACAAGGCCGCTAGAACAAAGTTCTAGCGGTCTTGTTTCGCATCCACGCCACGCTGCAAGCTGATAACGTTTTCATCAGCTCGCAATTGCACGCCGCCCGGTAGACTCTGCGTTCCGCCAATGGCGATCGTTTCGACCATTCGATTCCAGTGTTCGAAACTCATTCGACCCGCTGGCCATCCACGCTTTCGCCAAATCGATTGCAAAACTTCTCGTTGCATGAACGGCGTGCTGGACTGAAACCTATCGCGATTCAGCATCACTTCATCTGCTGATATATCCCGAAGGTTGTCCGTCATCCAACATTCATCAAGCTTCGCACTGACCATAGGTTGAAGCTCGGTCACTGCTTCGCTCGCAATCGTCGCCAAACGTACCAACCCGTCGTGCACCCCGACGTTGTATTGCTTGGCCAACTGCGGCAGCAATTCCAGCCGAATCCGATTCCGCGTGTAATCTGTATTCTGGTTACTGGAATCGGTGCGGAATGCCTGACCTCGCGACTGCAGAAAAGACAGAACATCGTCTCGGTTAGCCCATAGCAGCGGACGGACCACCGTGACAGCTTCGCTAAGCTTGCGGGCAAACTGAATACCCCGCAGGCCACGCAAACCAGTTCCTCGCAAAACACGATGCAAAACCGTCTCGGCCTGATCGTTGGCCGTATGTGCCATCGCGATATATCGAGCTCCGCGTCGCTTTGCCAGCGAGTGCAGAAAGTTGTAGCGTTCGTTCCGAGCCGCCTCTTCGCTTTGCTTTGCATCTTCGGCTTGGCCAACATGCAATGGCATTTGATGAGCGTCGCAGAATTCTCGAACGAATTGCTCGTCTTGATCCGACGCTTCGCCTCGCCATCGGTGATTGAAGTGTGCGACTTCAAACCGACCTAGCGGCGGACTTGCGGAATGCTCGCTTGGTTTAGTGCGTACGCTATGTAGAGCACTTGCAAGCGCCACACTATCAGCCCCACCTGAAACAGCGACCAGGACCGACACGTCTCGCCATTTCCGTTCAGGCCATGCATCTTCCAATCTGGCCCGAAAGTCAGGTTTCTCACCAATCGGAATTTTGCTCATGTTGCGTTTCCGACTCGAGGACCGCGATTCGCCGTGCGGTTAGGTTCGGGACCTAACAGTCTAAGCACTAACGTCGAAATCAACCGAAGATTGCAAGCCCTAACGGATCCGCAACGTTGTTACTGAGTTGCGTTGAGCGTTTCTTAGACTAGCCACCAATCGATGCCGACAAAGTGCAACCCTTTCAGTGCAAGACTCTAAGTGAGGCCGCGTGGAATGCCATCGGTCGTTGTTCGGGATTTTGAAGTCTGATATTATGACCGCATCGAGATTATTCGATACCAACCAGTTTAAGAATCAAGCATGAGCGACGTACAGTTCGCAGATTGATGCTCAGTCCAACGGACTGCAGTGAACTGGTGATTGATTCCGGCAAGGTGTGAAAGTGGCATGAGTTCAGCTCAAGACACTATAGATTTTACTCTGCATTCGATTTGGATGGTGATTCTCCGATGGCTCATTGGGCTTCCGGAGTCTGGCAACGCAGTGAGTGTTGCGTATTCCCATTCCAATTCGTGGCGTGCGGCGCAAAGCGACGGTTTGTCGACAGGCTCGGTTCATCGGACCAGCCGTGACAACAGACGACTCGCGATACCGTTTCGCAGTGCATTATTCGTTTACGCAACTCGCAAAGCTCCAGACAGCAACATTGGTTGGCGGCACAGTTTCAACCAGTTACTAAGCTTTCTCGATTTGATGACCGAACACGTCGTTTTCGTATTTTTGATCGCAACATCGCTAAGCGATCAAAAGCACCCCGATCAACCACCGACAATCTAACGGCTCGTACGTCGTCTCTGTAGTTCAAGGCAGAGGGTTCGATGTACAACAACACAGAAATCGTTTTTGCCGTCGGCATTGCCTTCGTCATGACGTATATCGTGATTCGCTTGCTTGATCGTCTTAAGAAGCGAGACGCCGAAACAGAGGCCGATGCCATTGTCGAACGAGCTCGCGTCGATGCGACAAACATGCGCAAAGAGGCCGAGCTTGAACTCAAAGCGGCTGCGATCGAGCAAAAAGAAGCTGCCGACAAAGAGCTGAACAAGATCCGTGACGAGTTGCGCGAACGCGAAAAGACGCTGGACAAGCGTCAGAACTCCATCGAGCAACAAGCTGACGACATTCGAAAGCGAGAGAGTATCGTCGAAGGAACGCAGCGGCGGCTCGCTGAGCGACTGGACGAGACGAACAAAAAGACTGATGAACTGAACAAAGTCATGGACGTGCAGCGTCAGACGTTGCATCAGTTATCAGGACTCGATCAAAAAGAAGCAACTTCACGTTTGCTGAGCATGCTCGAGAACGACATGCAGAAGGAGACGGGAGCCATCGTTCTTCGCTACAAGCGAGAGATGGAGGAGTCGATTCAGCAGCAAGCACGCGAATTAATGCTGACGACACTCCAACGATATGCCTCTGCCCACACAGCCGAATCGACGACCAGCACCGTCGATATCCCGAATGATGAAATGAAGGGGCGGATCATTGGCCGTGAAGGACGCAACATTCGCGCGTTCGAAAAAGAAACCGGCGTCGATGTAATCATCGACGACACCCCCGGCGTCGTCATTGTCAGTGGCTTTGACCCATTTCGCCGCGAGACAGCCAGACAGTCGCTGATCAAGCTGATTGCCGATGGTCGCATTCATCCCACTCGTATCGAAGAAGTCGTCAACGAAACGCGCGAGGAAATCGAAGGATACCTCAACAAGCAAGGCGAGGAAGCCACGCACGAGGTCGACGTTCCTGGACTTCACCCGCGTGTGGTTCAATACCTGGGTCGATTGCACCTCCGCACTAGCTACAGCCAAAACGTGCTACGTCACTCGATCGAGGTCGCCTTCATCACCGGAATGCTGGCCGAAATGGTGGGGCTCGACGGAGCTTTGGGACGCCGCTGCGGTTTACTTCACGACATTGGCAAGGCCGCCGACCACGACATGGAGGGCGGACACCCCAAAATTGGGGCTGACATTCTCAAACGCAATGGCGAAGGTCCGGAAGTTGTTCACGCAGCCTTTGGGCATCACGATGAAATCGTTACCGAGCATCCCTACACCATGTTGGTGGCGACAGCTGATGCGTGCAGCGCGTCCCGCCCGGGTGCACGCCGGGAAACCTTGGAACGTTACATCAAGAGAATGGAAGAGCTGGAATCCATCGCTACAAAATTCAAAGGTGTGGACAACGCCTTTGCGATCCAAGCGGGGCGAGAACTGCGTGTGATGGTCAATTCAAAGGAAATCGACGACCCGTCGGCGGCGAAGATCTGTCGCGATGTTGCAAAGGCCTTTGAAGAGCAGCTAACCTATCCAGGCGAGATCAAAGTTACTGTTGTTCGAGAGTCACGTTTTTCTGAAATCGCCCGTTAGAAGGCTTAACGCGACGAACAGTAGATCAGTTGAAGCGGGTGAGGACGGTCATGTGCGAGTATTGTTGATCGGCGACATCGTCGGTAAGCCGGGACGAGTGATCTGCCAAAAGGCCGTCAGACACATTAAGCAATCCCGTGATGTCGACTTCGTCATTGCAAATGGTGAAAACAGCGCCGGCGGTTCCGGAATCACTCCGGCCATTTACAACGAGTTGATGGAAGCTGGCGTCGATGCCGTCACGCTGGGCGATCACATCTATCGTCGACGCGAAATTTACAACGTGCTGGAGACGAAGGACAACATCGTCAAGCCAGCCAACTATCCACCGCAAGCACCTGGACGCGACCTTGCGGTCGTCGAAGTCAACGGTCACAAAATCGCCATCATCAGTCTACTAGGTCGCGTGTTCGTCAAACCTGTTGACTGTCCGTTCGCAGCCGTCGATCGCGTACTTGGAAAGATCTCCGACGATGTCAAAATCATCTTCGTCGATATGCACGCAGAGGCGACCGGCGAAAAGCAATTGATGGGGCGTCACTTGGACGGACGCGTGACTGCTGTGCTGGGAACTCACACCCACGTGCCGACAGCCGACAGCCAGATTCTTCCGCTTGGCACAGCGTTTCAGTGTGACGTCGGCATGACGGGGCCGCACGATAGCGTTTTGGGGCGACGCGTCGATCGAGTGCTTGCTACCACGATCACTTTCAAGCCCGAGTACTACGACGTCGCTAGCGGTGACAACCGTGTCAACGGGGCAATCGTCGACGTCGATGTCAAGACGGGCAGAGCGACAGACATTCAACGACTGGTTGTCAAAGAGTCAGAGCTTGAAGGACTTTGAAACGTTGCATTAGATCCTTTTCAAGTGCATGCAGCGCTAGTGAAAACAGCATACCTTCCCACCCATCGCAGCTAGTTGAGACCGCCGAGACCGCAAAGCTAACCGCAGTCAAGCATCGCATCGCCAGTGAATCAATCGATACGCTCTCAACGAAGTTGACAGTGTTGAAAGGCTCATGTAAAACCACCGCTCTTCGCTTTCATCCGGCAGTCTCTTGCCGCAAAAATAACAGGGCAGCTTCGCAATGAATCGTCTTCAGTATGTGGATCTTTCGCTGGAAAATCGCTACTCGAAGAACGAAGCTAACGCAGCCAATCGCTGCGACGATCAGTACCGAGCCAACTGCAACGCTCGACAGTTCATTCCTGTTCACTACGAAAAGAACTACGCCTACCCACTGATCGTTTGGCTTCACGGGCCAACCGGAAGTGAGTGCGAAATCAATCAGGTCATGCCGCACATCAGCGTGCGAAACTACTTGGGGGTTTCACCACGCGGGGTTGTCGAACACCCAACGCGTCATCCCAACGGTGATGCAACCTACACCTGGAACCAAAACCCACAGAGTATCGAGTGGGCTATCGACGACGTCGTGCAGTGCATCTCGTCCGCGAAGCAACGATTCAACATTGCCCCCGATCGCATCTTTCTGGTGGGCAACGATACCGGCGGTACAATGGCGCTGCGAATCGCACTAGCGATGCCCCAACTGTTTGCTGGCGTGGCATCCATTGGCGGATCGATCCCAGACTCTAGCTCGCCCATGGCAGGTTTCTTGAACGCACGAGAAATGCCCGTGCTTCTGATTCAAGGACGCGAGAGCGATCAGTACACTCAGGACACACTGTGCTCCGACATCAGATTGCTGCATTCGGCCGGAATGAAGGTTAATGTGCGGCAGTATCCTTGTGGTCAAGAAGTCACAACGAAGATGCTGTCAGACCTGAATGTCTGGCTCATGGAGCGAGTGACCGGGACTACTTCCCAAACCGTGGTCTACGATGACCCAACTCGATTGCGTTCGCGTGACTTCAATTAGCTCCGCGATGCACTCCTACTTCTAAACGAACGTCAAACGACTTAGGCTACGTTCGCAACCGTCGCATTTCACGACGCCTCTATTTGCGCAGTTCTCGCATTTCGATCGACGGCAACACAGCGTGCTATCGTTCGGTCATCTGCTGCCGTCTTGTTGCATTCCTGCGGCCAACGCGGCGTTTCTTGCGGCCCGGATCTTAACGCGCCAAACTTGAAGAAATCTCAAACGGAGTTGACGTTTTACGACCGCTTCATGTAGTTATTCCCCTGCGACGCAAGAAGCGTTCGCGGAAACAACACAGGAGTGTTCCATGGCGTCCGAGTCTAAGTCTCAGCACACTTTTCCCTATGCCAGCACCATCCAGCGACAGCGACTCGAACTCGCTTCGCTGATCGTGGACGTCGCGACTTCCTATACGAAACAGCTTGAACTAGCGAATATCGACGTCGATTTGGACGTCCCGCACAACCTGTGGGTAGAAATCGATCCGATCCTGATGAAGGACGTATTTCGCAAGCTGATCGATAACGCGATCGAAGCGATGCCGAACGGCGGACAACTTACGATCACTTCGTTGATTGGCCGTCAGGGGCTGGAAATTGAATTCGCAGATTCCGGCCGAGGCGTATCGGACGAACTCAAAGAACGCCTGTTTGAACCCTTCGCGACGACCAAACACGACCATGCAGGGCTGGGTCTGTCGCTGGTTCGTGAAATCGTGACCACTCATCAGGGCACGATCTGCGTCGATGACTGTCCGGATGGCGGCGCGGCCTTCACGATTTCCATTCCACTGCGGAATTCATCTCGTCAAGCTGCTTAGTACTCCGCTAACGCTGGTCGCGACCTGTCGCAGCACATCAGCCTCATTGATCCGAGCAAACTATGGATGTTCGTCAGTCTAGCGAAGCTTGGCTTGAACAAATTCGAGAGTTGCGTTGGAACGCACAAACGGTGTCCATCGCCATCCTCTTGGTTTTGGCGGTCGTCGCCATGTTACTCGTGCAAAACCCACGCACACCTGAAACACAAGACGACCTCTTTGCTGGACGCCGCTTATCGACAACAGAGTTGCAACGTATCGAAGCAGCCTTGGGTAAAGCGGAACTGACTGGCTACGTTGCAGAAAACCAGACAATTCGAGTTCCGCGAACGCAACGTTCAAAGTACTTCGCCGCGATTCAGGACGCAGGTTGTTTGCCGAGTACGTTTCACGGTCCAACCAGCCAGGCAATCCAGGCGGCCAGCACCTTCGAGACCTCACGCGCAAGCCAACAGCGACTGCACCACGCACACGAACAAGAAGCGCGGCTCGCCATTTGCGAACTGGGTGGCGTCGAAGATGCGTTTGTGTTCTTCGACG
>CAYQMZ010000251.1:4654-9370 GCA_964418725.1 uncultured Pirellulaceae bacterium | reverse complement strand
GTATACATTCCACCGCGTCCGTACATTCCACCGCAGACTTTTGCAGCACCCATTGTCGAACGCGAACCGATTCCGGAAGACCCAACCTATTCTTGGGTCGCTGAATGGCAGCGACGAGATCCTGTGCACCCGACGCCGCCTGCCCCAAGCTTTCAACCCAAACCTATTCCACAACCACCGCAATACCCCGATCCTCCGCTGCCCGAGCCACCGCCGGAGCCAGAATCGCGTGTTGAGCCGCTCATTGGCTTGGATTCTCCGCTGACCGCGACCCCTACGCTATCCGATGATTTGGTCCAATTGCTTGCGGAGATCAACATTCATCACGTCCGGGACTTTGTCGAGTACGATCCGGATGCGATTGCTGACCAACTAGCGGAAAACGGCGTAACTGCCGAGATGATTCAGCGACGTCAGCGTGAACTCTTGATGCTCGCCTACCTAGCGGTTTCCGTGCTGGACGCTCAGCTTTTGGTGGCCTGCGGTGTTCCTGATCCTGCTCGCCTGGGTCGTGCCGACGAGGCAGTGCTGCTGAAGCGAGTCGAAACCATTCTTGAGCGTCCTCAAGCGACGGAACGCTTTGGTCCGTTCTCGGGTTACAGTTTGGCTCGAATTCGCCGCTGGATCGAACGTGCGAGACGAAGTAACTATCGAGACCATGGTCGAAGTCGACGTAGCTACTCGTCAAACTACTCTCGGCGATCATTCGATTTCGACAACTCGAGTCGCTCACGCTCACGTCACAACGGTTCGCGATCGACAACCAGTGGTCGCTCTTCAAGCAGCAGTCGGTCGTCTAGCACCAGTCGATCGTCAAGCAGCAATCGATCGCGTTCCAGCAACGGATCATCTGCGAGGACCTCTCGTCGTTCCCGAGATTCGCAGACGACAACCAGCGAAAAGGGGCTGCGGTTTTACTTGGAAATCAATGACCCAGTTGTTGATGCACCCGAGATCGGACCGCGCATGGCTGAGCGACTGAATGAAATTGACATCTATACCGTTTCGAATCTGTTGGATGCTGACGCGGCGGACATCGCAGCACAACTGAACGACAAGCGGATCAGCGCCGAAACTGTCGAGCAGTGGCAACTGCAGGCACAATTGGTGTGTCGCATTCCCAATCTGCGTGGACATGACGCCCAGATTCTTGTCGGTTGTGGAATTGAGGATCCCGTGACTTTGTCGGCGATGGACGCGGCGACATTCCTGCCCACGGTCACTAAGTACGTGGCAACTAAAGATGGTCAGCGAGCTCTTCGTAACAACAAGCACCCGGACCTGGCGGAAGTAACTGCTTGGATCGAGTGGTCTGAGTCTGCTCGGCCCCTTCGGGCTGCATAAGGCGTTCTCGCCGTTTCGTAAACCAACAAGAGCGTCCGTCATCTGGCGGACGCTTTTTTACGTTGGCACGATAGCCCATCTATCTCGCCGCCGTTCTAACGCCATCGTTGCTATCACTGCACGTCAACGTTCTTTCGACTTTGGCTAAAGTGGCCCGTGATCTGTGTTGGCCGCGAGAAAGTGGGTTGCTACACTCCCGCCGCTCCGCTCGGAGCCCAAAGCGTTTCTGTGCTTACTTAGCGCCTGACATTCCAAGGATCAACTTATGTCTCGCCTATTTCGTGTCACCCTCGTCGCGATCGCGGTACTTACGGCCGGCGAAGCTCTCGCCAAGTCGCCCTTCAACTTCATCAGTTTCCGAAAATCGAAGTCTGTCGCGAAAAGCTCACAGCTTCTGACCGAAGAAAACGGACCTTGGATGATTTTCGTCAGTGCGTTTGCTGGGCAAGGCGCAGAGACGGAAGCTCGCACCCTGGTCGAAACGCTCCGTAAGCGGTTTCGCGTTGACGCCTACCTTCACAAGAAACACTACGACTTCAGCGAGAAAGTTGTCGGCAAAGGCTTCGACCGCTACGGCAATCGTAAAGCGATGAAGCACAAGACCGACTATGAATTCGATGAACTGGCCGTGCTGGTTGGTGACTTCGAATCGATCGATGACCCGAAGTTGCAGAAGGCCTTGAAGGCTATCAAGTATGCGACTTCCGAGGAGCTGGGCCTGAAGGGAAAGAAGGACCCAACGACCCGGCGTTTTGCCGGCATGCGGGACTCGATTAAGAAGTTCACGAAGTCGGATGAACGACGACGAAAGGGCCCGCTAGGCCACGCATTCGCGACGCGGAATCCATTGATACCCAAAGAAGCGTACGCACCGCGTGGACTCAGCGATGCCGTGATTCGAATGAACAAGGGCGTTAAGTACTCTCTGCTGAAGAACCCTGGTAAGTACACGGTTCGTGTCGCATCGTACCGCGGTCAGGTGATTATCGACCAACGTAAGATCCACGAGATCGAAACGAACCAAAGTCAAACAGACGGGCGAATCAACAATACGGACGAACAAGCCGAGCAACTTTGTGCCTATCTTCGTTCGCGAGATATCGAAGCTTATGTCTACCACGATCTTCACGAGAGTATCGTGACCGTGGGTAGCTTCGATGAAGTCGGACCTAAGCGACCTGATGGAAAGATCGAGTTGAACCCTCGTATTGCTCAGATCATCGAGACTTATGGACCAAGCAAAACCGCGGTCCCCGGCGGCGGCAGCAGCTACGCGGGTATTCAGCCGAAAGTCGTCGACCGGAAGTGGATACTCGATATCGCACCGCAACCAGTACTAGTACCCCGCCGCTCGATTGCAACGGATTACCTGTCCAACAACAGGTAGCGTCGCGCCAGCCGTGACTACAAACACGGAAAAAGCTCCGGTCGATTTCGACCGGAGCTTTTTGCTTTCTAAATTCTCTGTTCGCTTTGCCAGAATACGGCGTGGAACTATCGACGGCGTCGGAAGTAGTACGCGACTCCGCCGAGGCCGAACAGACTGGCCATTACCAAGACGGAAGTCGGCTCGGGAACTGCTTGTGCCATTGGTTCAGCAAACGCGTAGAAGACTCCGTTCGCTCCGTCGCCTCCGGTGTAGTCAAGCGAAACGCTGGTCACTGCACCTTCCAAAACTAGAGCAATGTCGCCGTTTCCATCGTATCCAGCATTCATGCTGGATAGCACGCCTGTCGAGCTGCCTGATGCGCTGTACGACACCATGCTGTTCGTCAGGACGGAAATACTCGTTGCCCCTGCTGCGGTAATCGTCGCAGCGGAGTTCGAATCAAAGTTCTCGATGTAGAGCACTGTCCCGTTCGACAGTGGTGACGAAAACGAGAAGTCGATTTCGTCCCCAGCGTTCACCTCGGATACAGTCAGCCCTAGGACCGTGTCGCCCAAAGCGCTCGCTGCATCCCAGTGCACGCCAAAGTGATTTGGGGAGAGGCCGACAATCGGTGCCGTCGCCGAACTTACGGCGTTTACGGTCACATCGCCAACCGATCCCGTTGCTGTGGTGGCGGTATAGCTGTCCCAACTACCGGGCGTTGCAGCGCCTTGTGCCACAACGCTACACGCCAAAAGCATGATTGTTGCAAAGCAAAGTTTCGAGTTCATCTCAGTCTCTTGGTGAAGATCTTGGTCAGTAAAATCAGCCAAGTTCCAAGCTAGTTGGACCTGCAAATGACCCCAAAGCGTTCCGATGTGGTTTTTGTGCCATACCTTTGCCTTACCTGCGCAACCGGAATAACCGGTACAAGGCGAACTCTTTCGCGTTAAGACGCCCACACAATGGGCCTCATGTTCAGGCCCTTTGATCCGCATTTCTCTCTGATTGGCTGCGTCGACAACACCCGTTGATCGTTTGTCAAACCAGGTGAACAAACGAACCGGCAAAATCGTTACAGCCGTTTGCTTCTTTCGCAAAACACCGCTACGTTGCGGCTATTACCAACCTGTGAAACTGGTGAACAACAGAGACAACAATGAAGAAGACACGCCTGTTCACGAATATTCTGGCCTTTGGCCTTATGATTTCGTTTCAAGCTATTTCGAACGCCGGCATCACGGAAGTCACCAATTGGCTTGCATGGGATGCGACCACAGCAACGGGAACGTTGAGTGGTATTACGATCTCAGCGTCAACAAATTCGGAGGCTGAATTTGTTGGCTTTACCGACCGTCACTTCGGTGCATTCGACGGTGAATGCGGAAGTTGGGACGGGCAGATGCCGCTCACGCACGACGATGAGGGTCTGATCGCTTCCAACGTCAACGGCGGTGACTACCAGCAGTTCTCGTTTGACACACCGCTGACGGACGGCCTGCTGTATGTGGAAAACTTCGATTCCAGCTCCATGGCGATGCTAACCGCAACGGGTGCAACCAGCATTACGGTGGTGGATCAAAGTGACAGTATTTCGTACACGTCCACGGGTGCGGATTCGCTGAAGTTGACGTCAAGCAACGCTGGCTACGATGGCGAAGGTGACGCAGTGTTCCACTTAGCTGGTGACGTAACCAACGTGCGACTGGACTTCTCTGCAGGTGACGGTGCTAACGGTGTTATCTACACCTTTGCCAAGAAGTCTGCGATGGATGCTCCAAACGCCGTTCCTGAGCCAACGTCGTTGCTCGTGATGGCTGGTCTGTTCGGACTCGGTAGCGTAGTCGCTTACCGTCGACGCCAAAAATAGGACAACGCCGGATCCCCTCCGGCGCACGTCAGAAGAAAGAGAAAAGCTCAGCAGTTGCTGAGCTTTTTTCATGCGCCACGCACCAGCGAAGAGCAGGGGCTGAGCCGTCTTAAAGTTAGGTATGGCAAGCGGG
>CAYQMZ010000251.1:0-4644 GCA_964418725.1 uncultured Pirellulaceae bacterium | reverse complement strand
ACACCCGGTACTAACGCATCCGCGTTCACGGCGTGTACTAGGTCAGTGCAGAGCCTAGTTAGAACGTTACGAGTGAATGTCGCAGGAACGACCTGTCGACGTGCGGATGGCGACTTCAGATATCTACGCATCGTCACGCCCATCTTCCCTACGTGGACTTCAAAGTAGGACTTGCTGTCGGCTTCGACCTGCGGCTGTTCTGATCGCATCTGCACCTGCGACGCCTTCGGGTCGACCTCCAAGACGATCAAACTTTCCTCCAAGTAGGAGACCGTGTTCGCAATGTGATCAGCCAACTGTTGCAAGACTTCGACAGAGAGCGAACCAAGCTTTGGATCGGTGACAGTCAGTAGATCAACTTCGCAGGCAAGACGATCGACGCTCGCCAAGTGAACACGCAACTCTGATCGGTTCACTGACTTAACCACCGTGCCGGCTCCGCAATGATTTCCGTTGGCGCAGTCGTTTAGTTGATCTGCAATCGCGGTTGCAAGTCTCTCTTGTACTTCGTGTCGATCCATTGGTCGTCTCCCCGTCCGTTATGCGTCGAATCACTTCGCAATTGAGCGTTCGACATTGCTCAATCTAATCGTTCTCTTCATCGTGTTCGTGTGTCCCCGGTCGACTCTTTTCGACGCTGTGTTTGGAACCGTTGTAAGTTATGACTGCCTGTTGCTCGTCCAGGACGGTCTCGATGTGTACCGGTCGTTTCCAAATGCGGTACAGAGTTTCCAGCGTCGCCTGAGCGTACTGGATCTTCAATTCGGGGCCGTTGAAACGATGCTCCAGATACAGCTCGCCACGATTCTTGTGGTTTCCATCCTTCACATAAATGATGGGCTGTCCGCGATTTGTCAGACTAAATAGCAGCTGCTGCTTGATCTTGTCGAACGCTCGACTCTCGATCTCGTAGTAGCCAGTGTTCTCGTTGTAGCCAAACTGAAACATCTTGTGCCGACGGCAAAAGTCCAGCGTTAGGAATTCGTCGATGAACGTCAGGTCGTTGTGAATGCGACGAATTTCGAAGATCTTTTCGCGTCCTTTCCCATGCCCCGTATTCCAATTCTCTTTTTCGCGGATGTCATCGCACTCTTCATACTCGCGGCCGAAACAACCACGATTCCAGCGGTCCTCGATATCTCGAAATAACTCGATCCCAAGTTTGTACGGATTCAGTCGCGTGGGAGAACTGGCGAGCGTACCGGAAGTGTGGTCGGCATAGCAGACAAAGTCACCGCTGGTCTGCAGACCGTGGCGAGTCATGATCAATGTGTGCCAGAACGTTGCCCAGCCTTCGTTCATGATTTTGGTCTGTCCCTGCGGAGCGAAGTAGTACGATTCGTCACGAATGATCGAAAGCACGTCAACTTGCCACGGCTTTAGATTTGCGTTCTGCAAAAGGAACAGCATCACGTCACGCATCGGTTCGGCTGGGTACTGCTGCTGGGATTCGTTCTCGGCCTTTTGTTTGGCAGCTTCCGCGGCGAGTACGTCGGGCGGGTTAATGAACTGATCCATGTAGCCCTTGGCCTTGAACTTTCCATCGCTCGAGGCTTCCGCATCGCCGTGGCCGACGTTGCTGCCGAACTTGTACCTGTCGACATCATGTTGTCGACGAATGAATGGCGAGTAGACATCGATCAGGTCGTCAATGCTCAGACAGTCATCAATGAATTGCTCGACTGTCTCAACACCAAACCGATCCATGTAGCGGCGGATTCGATTTCCATGGTTCGCCATCTCGTCGATCATCTTGCGATTGGTCGCGGCAAACCACGCATTGTTCTTAAAGAAGTCGCAATGACCGTAGACGTGTGCTATCACCATCTTGTGGTCGGTGAACGAATTGCTGGCCAACAGGTAGGCGTAGCACGGGTCGTTGTTGATCACCAGTTCATAGATTTTTTGTAGACCATACGAATAGCCTTTTTGCAGGCGTTCGTACTCCATGCCAAAACGCCAATGTGGGTAACGCGTTGGGAACCCACCGTAGGCCGCAATTGCATTCAGTTGCTCGGCGGTGACGACCTCGAAAATCGTTGGGAAATAGTCGAGGCCATACTCCGATGCAAACTTCTCCATCTCAACTTGGACTCGAGCCAGATTGTCGGGAAGGTTTCGCAGGGCGGTCATCGACATAGTCATGGTGAAATCTCAGCGAGGTCTCTTGGAGAGAGGAATGATCCCACAGCTACATTCGCCAGAAAGTGAAGTGTGGTTGGTCGTGTGGGCGTAAAATGTCCACAGACAACAACAGGCACTGCCCGGCGAAGGTAGTTGGGATCCCGGTTCAGTTTTTGCAAATCACGTTGAAACGAGAGTCTTCCAGGCCGTGAATGACGTCCCACATGCGAGGTAGGTCTTGGCTTAGCTTCATCCTCGCGTTCGTTATCGCCTCTTCTCGCGATGCTCCGCGAACGACAACACTCATTAATCCAACCGTGACCTCAAAATCCATTTGGGGTCGTGATGAATTCCACTCAATCATTTTTCACCTCATGGTTTATGCGTATCCGTACGCGGCTTCGTTAAAACTTGGCAAGACGCCACTCTATTTCGTAACTACTTTCCCTTTCCAAGGAACTTCTTGATCGAATCGAAGATGCCCTCTTTGTTCGGGATTTCCGACAAGATCAATGTTTCGTGCTCAGCTCCGAATTCGCCGTCTAGCGAGTGAATGTAGTCTCCGCTGCCGTAGGGACTCTCGACTTGGCCGTAGCAAAAGAGATTGCAGACTGGCAGCAGCGAATTCTTCAAAATTGACAAGCTCTCGTTGCTGTCTTCGCCCCAGTTGTCGCCATCGGAGAACTGAAAACAGTAGATGTTCCACTCGTGAACGGGAAACTCGCGTTCGACCAGGTCACGGCACACTTTGTATGCGGCGCTGATTCGCGTGCCACCACTTTCGCGTGTGTGATAGAAAGTGTGTTCGTCCACCTCTTTCGCGGCGGCGTCGTGGATGATGTACCGACATTCCACTCCGTCGTATTCCGTCTTCAACCACGTATCAATCCAGAAGGCTTCCGTGCGAACGATTTCTTTTTGCTCATCCGTCATCGAACCAGAGACATCCATCATGTAGATGATGGCGGCGTTCGCCTGCGGTTCGGCGACGGTGGTCCATGACCGATATCGCTTGTCCTCCTTGATTGGGATGATCCGAGGTCTCGCCAGGTTGTACTGGCCGGTCGCGATCTGTCTGCGGAGCGCCTGCACGTACGTTCGCTTGAAGTGGCGAAGTGATTCCGGTCCATTCTTCCGCACGCTGTTGTAGCGATACTTGTTCTGCGAGATCGCGGCACTGCCTTTGGGCTCGATCCGCGGAAGCTGAAGCTCGTCCGCCATGATCTCCGCCAGTTCGTCGAAAGTAATGTCAACTTCCAACACGTGCTGGCCTGGTTCGCTACCTGCTTCCCCAGCACCGCCATCGTCCTGGCCACGCCCCACGGGCTTACCAACCTCACCTTCGCCATTTCCGACACCGCCGTTTTTGTTGTCTCCGTAGCGGAAACGAGGTACATCAAGCGACGGAACGGGAATGCTAACGAGGTCCTTCCCTTTGCGGCCAATCATTTCGCCATGCGAAATGTAGTCACGCAGGTTCTTGCGCACTTTTCCCTTCACGATTTCTCGAAAACGCGATTTGTCTCGATCGATTTTGGTCATTGGAAGTGGCTTAGAATGATGTTGTTACGAGTTCAGGCGTTCACGGACTACTCCGAGTCTTTCACGTCTCCTCTGGCAAAAATGCTGGCAACGTAGTTCAGCACGTCGGTCGCGCTTTCGTCGTCGTAGCCATAGTTTTTGATCAGGCGGCCTTTCACGACATCGATTTTGGCCTGCGTTTCTTGATCGACGACGTTGGACACTAGGCTGGTTAGCTTGATGGTGTCCTTCTGGTCTTCGAACAGCTTCAACTCCAACGCCTTGTAGAGTCGTTCATTGGTCTTGTAGTCGAACGTCTTGCCGTCGATGGACAATGCTCCGATGTAGTTCATGATCTCGCGTCGGAAGTCATCCTTACGGCTGTCTGGAATGTCGATCTTCTCCTCGATTGATCGCATCAAACGCTCATCCGGTTCGTCATACTGACCGGTGAATTTGTTCTTCACCTTTTCGCGTTGGGTGTAAGCCTTCACATTATCGATGTAGTTGCCACAAAGACGTTTGAGCGCATCTTCATCCGCGGCGATCGCCCGCTGAACTTCGTTTTTCACGATGTTCTCGTACTCTTCTTTCACTACGCCTAACAACTCACGGTAGCGACCGCGAACTTCGTCATTGCTAATCAGCGAATGGTGCTTTAGCCCCGATTCCAATTCGTTGAGAACCATGAAAGGATTGATTGACTTCGCATCCGGGTGTGACACCAACGCGTTGGAAAGCTTGTCTTGCACGTAGCGGGGTGAGATACCTTCCAAACCTTCGCGTACGGCTTCTTCACGCAGTTCTTTGATGTTCTCGTCCGTGAAGCCCGGCAGAGACTTGCCGTTGTAAAGCTTCAGTTTTTGCATCAGCGTGAGTGCGGCGTTGTTGGGTTCTTCCAACCGAGTCAAGATCGCCCACATCGCAGCCACTTCGATCGTGTGCGGGGCGATGTGCTTGCCTCGAACCTTTTCGGTGTTGTAGTCCTTCTCGTAGATG
>CAYQMZ010000250.1:0-9391 GCA_964418725.1 uncultured Pirellulaceae bacterium | reverse complement strand
TACCGGACAAACAGGAGTTGGACCGCACGAAGGCCGGTAGGAACCGGGCCCTACTCTTAAAGAACTAATGACTCGGCACTCTGGGAGAGCTTTTCCACGAGCGAGCCCAAGCAGAGTACGAAGCGGAAGCGACTTATCCCGCGTTGCAGCTTCCGCAGTGGCCGCGGACCAGGACTTCCGTGATCGTTCCCAGCTTTGCTCGCCGCGGTCCCCGAGAAGGCGTAATCTGCACCGAAAACTCATTCATGCACGTCAGTTCGCCGCAATCGACACACATAAAGTGGGGATGCGTGAACTCGACTTCATCCGGTTTTCGCAATTCAAATCGCCGCGTTTGGTCACCAAGATCAAGTCTGGCCACCAATCCAGCGTCAGCAATCTCGTTGAGACAGCGAAACAGCGTGGACTGGTCAAACCCAAAGTCTTCGAGAGCCTCAACGACCTCCGCATGGCTCTTTGGACCGGCCTCTGCAGCCAGAAGCTTGTATACGGCTACTCTGGCCGCGGTGGCTCGCAACCCAGCGTCTCGAAGGGCCTGCTTCGCGGTCGCCGCGTCTGGCTCTGTGCGTTTCATATCAACAATCCGGTAAGAATTTCCTATTACCAATGTATCCGAGGGCGTCCGGATTGCAAATGCATTGCATTTGCAACCTGCTCAAGTTTTCAACTCCCCATGGTCGACAAACTCACAACAAACACCTACGATTTCGGCCGGATTCGTGCGAGCCCGTTAATGCAATCGGATTGCATGTAGTGTATAATTGTGGGCGAGCAACCGGATTCTGGGACGCCTCAAGGAGAGTGCAGATGTCAACTGGCGCAACAAGCATGATAGACCTTCCAAGCAAAGGTGGCTTGGCCGATTGGGCCGGAATGGTCGCTTCGATCGGATGTGCGATTCATTGTGCCGCGATGCCTCTGGTTCTGGCTTACTTGCCATCGTTGGGGCTTGGCTGGCTCGCAGAGGAAGGCTTCCACCGCTGGATGGCGGTTGTCTGTTTCGCCTTGGCAGCAGCAGCATTTGTGCCAGGTTGGCGAAAGCACAAGAGCTTCCTTCCAGCTGTATGGGGAGGAATCGGAATACTGATGCTGACAACGGCGGCGTTCGGCTTCGAAGGAAGCTGCTGTGCTTCATGTGACTCGGGCAATGCCGTCGCAGCGTCCCACGCCGATTGCGAATTTTGTCTAGCAAGCGAAAGCGGCGAAGCCACAACCACATCTGTCAGCTCCGTTGGTACGTCCTTGCTACCGTTCGTGACGCCTTTGGGCGGCGTATTCCTTGTCATCGGACACATTGTGAACCACCGCAAATCATGTGTCTGCCAAGGGAACAGCTGCTGCCTTTCCGAAGACGGTGATTCGGTAGAGTCATAACAACCTTCGGTTTCAGATTCGTGAACCGGCGGGTTGTACCGACCTGTGGATCCATCATGATCCGCTTCAAGAGACTACCGCAGCCTTGATTGGCTAAGGTGGCACGGTTGTTTTTTCAATCCACAGTCACTGTTTTGCAACTGCTCTAGGTACAATGAGAGGGTAAGTGAACTCTACCATTGTTTGTCACGTAGAGATCATGGCCGGCATCCAGGGCAACCCCATGACTTGGCAAAGACAGTTATGCACTCCCACGCTCACGAATTGACTCTTGGACTGGCCTTCGGCTTGGGCGCTCTCCATGCTTTGGAACCTGGCCACGGTAAAACGGCAATGCTGGCCTACTTTGCCAGTGAACGAGGAAGCCTGTTTCACCCCGTGGTTGCCGGAGTTTCCAGCGCCATTTCTCATTCCGTATCGTTGATGGCTATCGCTGCGATGGTGCATCTGACGCATCACATGATTACCGGCGACCATCATCATCACAATGAAGCCGTAACAACGTCGATGCAATGGATTAGCGCGGGGCTGATCGTTATCGTGGGACTGTGGATGTTGGTTTCCGCTTGGAGAGCTACTCCAACCAAATGCGGCTGTGGAGCTCACCACGAACACGGTCACATATCAGGCACCGGCAAGAGTGCCACGAATCCCTTTGCTAACACAACCGCCGCTTCAGACTGCGACGCGACCAACGCACAAGAAGCAATCGCACAAGCAACCGAAACCAAACCAAAGACTGGGGCGGGCTACTCAAGGAGTGCTCTGCTTGGTATCGCGTTTGGGCTCTTACCGTGCCCATCAGCCTTGGCGGCCTACTTCACAAGTATGTCAGAAGGCACGCCCGTGGCAGCCTACGCCGTGATAGGACTCTTCGCAGCGGGAATTGCCACCTCTCTCTCAATAACCGGCATCGTGATGCAGACGCTGGGACAACGGCTTGCTCGCCGTGAGTGGAAACTACCGCAACTGCCGTGGGCTTACATTCGCGGGGGCATGATCACCTGCGTCGGCCTGATCTATTTGGCACGCGTCGCAAGCATGGCCTAGCCGCCGACACGTTGCGACTTAAACGTTCATCAAGCTGTGTCCCTTGATGACACACCGACTCACTGTCGAGAGCCAGCCAAAAATTCTGCGGAACCTGTTTACGGTGCGGTTCGTATGAACCATACTCTCGATTGGTCGGACTGCTTGGCTTTGTTTGAACTCGTTGGAACAAAGCCTTACTCGAATCGTTTTACTGACGTTTCCAATGCATCGCGTCCGCCGAACTCTCATCGCTGCCGTGCTCGTGCTGTACGCTGCCCAAGTCGTGGGCGGACGTTCCATGCATCTTTGGCAGTGTTCCTCTTGCGATGATTCGCACTGCAGTTGGCACCAACACAGTGGATCACATTGTTGCGGCCAATCTTCCGACTGCTGCAAGTTCCACCACGCGTCAGACGAAACCAAACAACACAAGGACAAACGTCCTGCTCACGATTCATCAAGCTGTTGGGTCTGCCAAGTTCTAGGACAAGCCCAAGCAAAATCTCTTGAGTTAGAAGTCACCGGCTCGTTCAGATCTCCGCCGGAGCCAGCCGTTGCATTCTTCAGTCGCCTCTTCCCCGTTGCGTCTGCTTGTTATTTCTCCCGAGGTCCTCCCGCATCTTTTGCGTAGGAGTTTTTCTAAACCTCACGTCGCCTAAGAGACTATCCGCTTTCGCGCACATCCGTGGAACGCGGTCAAGCAAGTACCTGCATGGCTACGCGCACATGCCCTCGTTTGAACCATTGCGCGTGGGCCGCACGCTGTGCTGTACTGCCGTTTGGTGTGTTCGCCAGTCTCGAAGCCAACACAAACTTCCGGAGACAACGATGCTCAGATTTATGGGTGGAGCCGACAACTTCCGCGTTGGATTGATGCTCGCAGTCCTTTCATTCGCCGCATGCCCTTGCCTGAAGGCGAAAGAAACTTGTCCGCTAGTAGTCGTTCTGAACGACGAAGATCAGGACACCGTCAAACGACTTGGCAAAAAACACGTACGTGTTGAAGTCCTGCTTACCACAGCATCAAACACAGAAACGACCAGCTACGAAACATGCAACCAACGAGTCCAGCGTCTGCTCGACTTTCGACTGCTTCTGCGCTGCGATGGTCCGTGCTCGGTGCGGGAATTCTGGCAAGACCGCATGTCTGCGGCGAATCCAAACGCGAAAGTGCATCGCCTGTCACGGGCTCGCCCAACCACCGAAATCGAAAGCCAGCTTCAACGTGTGAACGATATCCACGATGCACTGGTGGCGATCTGTCCCGAGAAGCAGGACGACTTAGACGCAAATCTGAGATCGGAAGTGCACCGTCTGCATTCCCTCCACAAAGAAGCACTGCGTGACCAAGTTCCGGCGCCGCATTGGGTCCTGCTGAGATGATTCTTAGCAACCGAACAAATGCCGTTTCGGCGGACGAGGTCTGGTTCTCGACCATGCCACTTGCAGAACGTGCCGCCAACCTCATGAACCAACAACTTTGGTGTTGGGGGCGCGACGTCGAGTTTGCCGATGGCAACTTGCTGATGCAGATTGGATGTCAACGGATTGAAAAGCCAAGCGGCAGTCAATCTGCAAGCGTTTACAGATTTGCTCTTTCACCGACTGCTCGAATTGTCCTGCGAGGATTCGGCGTATTCTGTGGCGATGACCGGTGGGGCGGCCTGTTTGTCCCACGCTTTGAGTTCACACCGCAGCTCACTCCCAAACCAGACCTAGAAGAACCGCCTTGGTCATTAGAGCACCTACCGCCTCGCGTAGCCCCTGGGAAAGGTCAGGTCAGATACTGTCAGCAGCTTCTTCTGTTGCTGATCGACTGGATTAGGCAATACGAAGTCTGGATCGCAGACGAAATCGGAATTGCCTATCGCCGAGAAACACTGCAACCCTGGGAGGCAAAGCACGAGCCCAACACCGTTGTTGCAGCGGAGGCAATGGCCGCGTCCTGGCGTGAACTCGGTACCGCCGTCGCCAATCATCCAGATCGCGTGTGGCCCGATCAGCAACTGGTCGCAAAGACGAACGCACTTGTGGAAGACGAATCCGATGAAACATGATCGCAGTTCGGAGATGTCACCACAGCCGCCTTGCTGCGTTTGGCCGAACGCAACGGTCAACGGAGGCATCTCCCAATGAAACAAGATCTAGTTAGCGCACGCAACTTCGTCGAGAGGCAACCATGGCTTCGACGCACGTTGCCAGGCGAATACCTATCGTTGGCGTTGATCGTGCATTCCGCGTTCGGTTGTGTGCTGTGGGCGGCTTGGTCGGTTGAAGTTCCCTCCGGACTCTTGATGGTGACGACCGGCCTGTGGATTCTCACTCGATCGCTCGGCATTGCCAAACCGAATATCGTCACGACAACCGCCACCATCGCCCTGCTTGCTGCCACGATAGTGTGGCAACAGCGTGCTTACCTGAGCATCGACGATGCTTGGTTGTTCTCACCTACGGTCTTCGCCGCAATGCTAGGCATTCTACTAGGTGCAGATTTGGCTGACCTTTTAACCTCACGGAACGGTACGCGCATGCTCGCTCGTCTCGGCAGTTGGAATTGGCATCGAATTGCCATCTACTCATTCGTCTTTGCTTTCTTGATCTACATGGTGATCGTTCCGGCCGCCGTCTCGATCTATGAGAGCATGCAACCAGCCAAAACGGCTGAAGTCCTGCAAGACAAGATGACGCTCAGCGAGAAAATTCGCCTGAGAACTGTGGAAGCCATGACCGGCTTGGTGTTTTTCGCTTTGGGGGCAACCATCGGCAGCTTCTTAAATGTCGTGGTATTTCGCATGCCGCGTGGCGAGTCCGTTGTGTTTCGCCCATCCCGATGCCCGAGCTGCGAAACTCCGATCAAAGGCCGCGACAACGTGCCAATCTTGGGTTGGCTCATGCTCAACGGTCGGTGTCGCTCTTGTCAGATCCCGATTTCGCCTCGCTACCCGATTGTCGAAATGATCTGTGCGTCGATCTTCTTGCTGCTGTACTTCGTCGAACTGATCTCGGGCGGAGCCAATCTCCCGGTACGCAAACCCAACTTCTATCGCGGCGTTGTATGGATCATTTTCTACACGAAGTGGGATCTGGTCGCGTTGTACTTTTTTCACTGCTTCTCGCTTAGCACACTTCTCACGTGGGCGCTTGTTGATGTCGATCGGCAACGCATCCCTTGGTGGGCGAAATTCAGTGCATGCGGAATCTTACTGGCGCTACCCGCAACGCTGCCGGACCTTCTACCGGTGCCTTGGCAGCAACGACCGTTTGGTGTGGACGAGAACTGGCTTTCGGCGTTGACCACCGGGGCGTTCGGCGGCCTATGCGGTGCAGTGCTTTGCGGGCTCGTCCTGTGTATCGCTCGTAAGCAATCGAGCAAGCAGATTTTCAGCGCGAGCGTGATCGTGGGTGTGACTTTTGGCTGGCAGGCTGTGTTCGGAGTTTGGGCGATCGCCCTGGGTCTCTGGGCGCTGGTCGAGTGGGCGGCTGACCAACTGAAGCTGAGTCGCCCTCCGCTGACGGCAACCCTGCTGATCGCGTGCATGATTCAGCTGTTGTTCTGGCGTCAGTTGAGTCTTGGTTGGTGGCCAAGTGACCAGGCGACGCAGGGATCGTGGATAATATGGAGCGTAGGAATCGTTGCACTCTGTCTCGCGAATCGATTTGCGACTGAGTACCCTGAGACTCCCGATACCGAGTACCTCAATCAGACTAGATTTGCATCAAGCGATGCAGGAATTCCATGAGCCTTGCCTTGCAGTCGCCTATTCACGTCACGACAAGCTACGGTAGGCTTTCCGCCAAATCAATCCTTAGACGCAGAGCGAAAGTCGGCGAACCAAACGGAAATCGGGAAGCTCCCCTCATCGACATAAGCAATCTGGGTCGTCGCAGGCAAAATCGCTCGTTTGTCTCGAACCTGGATCGGCACACCTTCGACGTGGACCTTTAACGGCCCGTCGTTGCTGGAAATCATGGTTAACTGCTTATCCTTCGGAGCAAGAACTGCGATGCCGCGTGGCTTTCCCGGCTTCCATTCGGCCATGTTCGTCGGCCGCTTGTATTGTTCGCCGCTTCCTTTCGGCAAAAGGAAAAAGTAGCGTTTCAATGTAAGCGCCTCGGGCGAGTCGGCTGCTTTGTGGCACAGTTCGGCCAATTCCAAGTCGGTGGGTAGCGGGACACTGGCGTGTGGCGCCCAAGCAGTTTGGCGTACTCGCATCTCCAGAGCCTCCGTGAATCGATCGTTGCCCTGCAGATCGTCCGCGATGACGCCGTAGATTTCAGACAACTGCGACCACTCCCGAAGATGTGCCTGGGGCGCATCGGTGTGCTGACTCGCAAACTTCAATCGCAGGTGAGGTGCTTCCCTGATCAGTTTTTCGATAGCGACGTTTGCTTGTGGCGTCCGCTGCAGGCTGTCCTTAAGCTGTTTCAGTGCCTCCTCCGACTTCCCAACTTTCCACCACGCCAGCAGTGCGCGCCTTTGCAGATAGAGCATCGCGTCTTCGGGACGATACGGACTCCCTTCAGGCCACGGAAATTCTGCCTGCGAGATTGCTCGCTCGATGGATTGGATGACGCCCTGAATCCGCAGCTCCCAATCTCGCTTGCCCGGTTGATCTGGATTCTGTCCAAAGTTGCCAAGCACATGAGCTGCCTCTGAAAAGAACCATTTCACGGGCCCTGGCCCTTCGCAGCGAACGCGTTTCGCAACCTCTAAATCACGGACGTAATCCTCGAAGGCCGCATAGCCTCCAGGCAACCGCAATTCCTCCAGTCGCAATCCCGAATCCGCAAGCTCCTGTAGACCGTGGGTGGTCAAAGCGGACGCGGAAAGCGAGAGCAATTTTAGGTTCTTCAACTTGGCCAAGTCAGGCACGTCCTGGTCAAGTATGACCGCATTGTCGAGATACAATTCTTCTAAGCTTGGGAACTCGCGCATCAGTCGCAGGTCGACTTCACCATCGCCACGTAACGTGAGCCGTGAAACCTTCGGACAGTGCGCCACAACTTCCCAAAGTTCCGGTGAGCCATCTTCTGCAACGATACTTTGGACGCGGTCGGCGTGAGGTGCCAAGTCACGAAGAAAATCGGCGATGCGAAAGCCACCTTCGTTACGGCCATTCAATGGAACATGTCGAGGAAATGAGAGCTCCCACTTTGCCTTCGGCGGCAACGTGAACGGAAGGCGAGCTAGATCAGTGAAGCTGTCGCGAACTTCCACGCGAACCAACTTTGCGTCGGCGGGAATATTGAACTGTCGCTTTCCGGTAGTCTCGTCGATGGCACAGATTGAAGTCCCCGACAGCATCAGTTCATCTTGAAAACGACGTCTCACAGTCAGCTCAACGTTACTGCTTGGGACACCAATCGAAGTCATGACTGCGCGAATCGCGTCATCCGTTACACCACATCCACGGATGGACAGAGAATTGAGCGACGGGTGGTCCACCAGCGAAAGCAAACCTTCATCCGTGACTGTTGGCGGCGCCGCATCCTCGAAGAGTTTGGGGGCCAGCTTTTCTTTTTCAAGCTCAAGGGCATCCCAACATGCTTCCACGCGATCCCGCATCCGAGTTTGCTCGGCTTCACTGATCGTTGAATCCTGCAACTGCATGTTCAGATCATCAATTTCGTTTTCCAGTGTTACGACGGTGCTTGAAAGCACTCGCTCACGCTGCACGGCCAGTAACCTTGTGTCCAGATGAATCTCCAGGCTACGCAACTCTGGCGATTCGGCAATGATCTTTAGTTGCTCGTCCGTCACGGCGACGCCCTCAAGCTTCAACCGCTTGAGATGAGGCAACTTTGAAATCTCACTGGCAAGGTAGTTGGACCACTGATCACTCGGATCGTATTCGACGTTAATAACGCGGTGAAAAATGTCTCGAAAGCCAAACCGATAGAGCAGCTTGCCGATCGTCTCTGTTGGGGGCACCACCGACAACATCACGTCGGCACCAGTCGATTCAAGTCGTTTTTCGACCCTCCGCTCTTGGAGGTATCCGTTGATGGTTCGGCCTAGCAGTCCAGCGGCAATCGCAATCAGAGCGAATAAGACCAGCAACGCTCGCATCGAAAACCGAAATCGGGCCGCTTGGAAGGGTTTCATTCAGATAGACCTATGAATCCGAGTCACGATTCGCACCGAGTCAATTCTAACGAACCAGCATTCGGCAGCATTGTCGTTATCTTGTGCAAAAAGTCGCATAGCTGGCTCACTTCCCCTTGTCCCGAAACGGCGGTCGCGAGTGTAATACGCCTTCCGAATTCTGCGAAAAAGAAAGATCACCACCATGGAAATGGAAAAGCTCGTGTCGCTCTGTAAGCGTCGCGGTTTCATGTTTCAATCTAGCGAAATTTACGGCGGCCTGAACGGTTTCTGGGACTATGGACCGCTGGGCGTCGAACTGAAGCGAAACGTCAAGGATACCTGGTGGCGAGACATGGTCTCTGGCCATGACGACTTGAGCGTCATTTCCGGCGCACCGACGACTTACGAAATGACCGGTTTGGATTGCACGATCATCATGCATCCGCAGGTCTGGAAATGTTCGGGCCACTACGACCTGTTCCACGATTTTATGGTGGACTGCCGCGAGTCCAAGAAACGTTATCGACACGATCAGGTACGTGGTCGATGGTGCGAAGCCAAAGGTCAAAAGATCTTCGTAACGACGATGGCCGAAGCGGAAAAGGAAGTCGACGACACGCAAGCGCGGGCTCAGAAGTTCTTCAAAATCCGCGCGAAGGATGCCGACTCCATCAAATGGGATGCTGGCTTCATGTGTCTGACGGAAGTCGACGACATGGCACAGGTTCTTGCTCCCGATGCGAAGTCACTGGACACGCTCACCGCGCCCCGCGAATTCAATTTGATGTTCAAGACGTACGTGGGTGCACTTTCCGGCGAAGAGGGCGCTGCCTTCCTGCGACCAGAAACGGCTCAAGGCATCTTCGTAAACTTCAAGAACGTCGTGGACAGCACACG
>CAYQMZ010000249.1:7938-9403 GCA_964418725.1 uncultured Pirellulaceae bacterium | reverse complement strand
CTTTCGTTCCGACTCGGTGCTGAAGATGTTCACTCGCCCCGACTCCGCGTCGCCCAAGACCACTTTTTTGCCGGGCTGATTCTCACCCGCTGGAAGAGCTAACCACCGACCGTCGTGGCTAAAGGCGACATCGGTACGAGGCCACTTGACGCGATTCGTCATCTCCAGATCCGAATGTTCCCATAAACCGTTCGTGAGATCGCACCTCCACAGCGTCCCTTTCTGTTTGCTCGCAATCCAGCGTCTGACGGCCAGTAGACTTTCCTGGTCAGGTCCGAACGCCATGTCGCTGACTGCTCCGTAGTTTAGATCGACTTGAGTGAACACACGCCTACCCGGCTTTCGCTGTGGCTCCCACTCGCGGATCGTCAAGTCGTCGCTACAGGTAAACATCGCTGAGCTATTGGGGTGGAATACTCCGTCTCGCACGAAGCCATTGTGCCCGACCAGCGTAATATGCGCTCGTGGATTGTCGACATTCCTCACTTCGAGAACGCCGTTGTTGTTGGAGGAGGCGAGTAGCTTCCCGTTCGGACTTAGATCGATCCAGTTGGTACTCCGGTGCACCACCTTCTCTGCTTCCAAATGTGGAGTGAACTTCCACAACTGGACGCCCGCGAACGTCCTTGTACACATACGTTTTGCATTGGCGGCCACGGAAATCTCACGTACTGCAGCCTCAGACTTAATCGTCTGAATCTTCTGACCCGTCTCCGCATCGAACAGCATTCCTTCTGAACCAGCGAAGGCCACAATTTGGTTGGGTTCGTGTACGAATGCGGCGACGATGCCTTTGATGGTGTGTTCTACTTCCCATGTCTCAGTATCGAAGATATAGGTCGGATTCTTCGACAGGCTGAGCCAGCGTCCATCCGAACTGAAAGAAACGCTCGGTGGAACGGTGAAGTGCTTGGGCCCATTGAACAACGTTTCGGGTGGAATGTCGGTCGGGACAGCTACATCCTGCAGCAACTCGCCTGTGTATGTGTCCCAAACCAGCAGGCGGTAGTCCAAACCGGTCGCTGCCAACCATCGGCCATCCGGACTGTAGACGAGTGACATCACGCCCTGCGGAAGGGACGCGTCGAATCCGGGGAGAGTATGAGTAACCTCGCCGGACTCAACATCCCAGAGCTGGATACGTCGAGGTGAATAGGAGGAAAGTCCCGCGAACTTCTCGGCGCTCGCAGATGCCATTTGTAATCCGTCACTGCGAACCGCGATCACCAGCGGCGGGCCACCGGTCAACGTGCCAACGATCTTTTTGGAGGCATTCAGTTGCGAGTTGAGGTAATCCCACTCCCATGCGTTTTCAAATGCTCCCGTATGCTGATTCGAGCCGACTTCTTCGCTAAACGCCTTCCCGGAATGGCTCGACCAAGTATCCAGAAGCGATCGTACTTCCTTGGTTTGCTGTTGTTCGATAAAGCTCTGAGCCAATTGCATCGCGGTGGAGTAACCTACT
>CAYQMZ010000249.1:0-7928 GCA_964418725.1 uncultured Pirellulaceae bacterium | reverse complement strand
TTCAGTTGCGAGTTAAGGTAGTTCCACTCCCATGCGTTTTCTGATACTCCCGTGTGCTGATTCGAGACACCTACCCGCGACGATTTGCCAGAATTGTTTGCCCAAGTATTCAGAAGCGATCTCACTTCCTTGGTCTGCTGTTGTTCGATAAAGCTCTGAGCCAATTGCATCGCGGTGGAGTAACCTACTGCGTCTGCATGATCCAGTGCGGTCTCCGCTTCTTTTTTCGCTCCTTCAGCGCTAAGCCAGAGGTAGCCGACGACCGGAAAGCCCACAGTCGCGACCAGCGTTAGAACGGCGACCAGTGCAGCGAGCGAGGGCTTTCTCTGTGACCACTTCCAAAGTCGCTCGGCGGCACCTGCACGGCGTGCAGTTATCGGTTGACCAACCAGTAGCTGCTGTAGGTCATGCCCAAGTGCGTCTGTGGTCTGATACCTGTCCTTTGGATCACGAGCAATCGACTTCATGATGACGGTATCGACATCGCGAGGAATCGTGGGATCGATCTTCCGCGGCGAAACAGGGGGCTCGCCCTGCGAGATCCTGTGCAGGAGCGATGTTCGATTTCGATCCCCAAACGCGGGACGCAACGTCAGTAACTCGTAAAGCGTGAGCCCAAGACTATAGACGTCACCACGCTCGTCCCATTTTCCTTCGATCGCTTCCGGCGGCAGGTATCGAAGCGTTCCGATAATGTCGCCAGTTTGAGTTGCATCGCTCTCTTCCTGACGCATTTTTGCCAAGCCAAAGTCCGTCACCCAAACGGTTTCTCCTTCAAGGATAAGGTTGGCAGGCTTAATGTCACGGTGAAGGATGCCGCGACCATGTGCATAAGCCAACGCCGAAGCGACTTGTACGCCGATGCTTGTGACATCACGCCAACCATTGGCCAGGCCTACTTGTGAGTGATCAGCGCCTTCGTTGTTTTCTCTCAGTTCGCGAATGAAGTGGTCGACGCCCACACCATCGACAAGCTGCATCGCGAAGTAGTGCTGCCCTCTCTCTTCACCCGTACCGTGGATTTGTACGATGTTTGAATGGTGCAACGCTGCTACCGCCCGAGACTCACGTTGAAACCGTTCGACTGCTTCCGGGATGAATAGTGCATAGGCGGTGAGCACCTTGATGGCGACGAACCGCCCGAGGCTCTCCTGCTCCGCTTCGTAGACGATCCCGGAAGCTCCTCGACCAATCTCCCGCACAATGCGGTAGTCTCCTAAGCGTTCCGGATGAGCAGGCTTCGCCTCACAGCCTTCGCCGTTTAAAGGGCAAGTGCTGCAGGCTGCGTCGATCTCGTCGCTCCACTGCGGCAGTCGCTGACGGTATGCGTCGCAGCTCGAATCTGCCCCACCTGCACGCCGCAGTTCGCACTCGAGAGGAACAAGTTCTCGTAGGAGATACGGGCGTGTTCGGTCGTTCGCCGACGCGAGAACGGTTTCCAATAAATCAGTATCAGGGCGCCAATTCTTCTCGAATTGCACGCAAACGCCGTCCAGTTCGAGTAGTTCTTGCTCTGATAGTTCTGTGTTCATCCCATACCTCCGCCCCCGCGTGAACTCAGAATCTATGCGAACGAAACGAATGTTGCGAGTCAGTTGGCGAAGCGGATTGATACACCGTTTATCTGGTAGTGTGCCACTTTTCTGGGGTGAATTGTGAAATTTGTGTATTCGCGTGCGACACCGCCGGGATCGCTTGCGTTGATTCGTTCAGAGGGCTGGGCCACATCCCGTGAGCGAGGACTAGCGAATTGTTTCTTTCAATCCGCGTCACAGTTTACCTGTAGTGAGTGTTTTAACTGGTAACGGCACTGGCACAGAGTTGCTTAATAGGCGACAGCTTAGCCAGTATCGCTGCAAACGAACTACGGACCGATAGGGATTCGTCTTTCGCTTCATTGCGAAGAGCAGAAGACTATGCCTCGATTTTCCTTTGGATTCCGCAGCGCAGTTGTGTTTTTTGCAGGACAAGGCATTCACTGTTTCGTTTCGCTGGTCGTGCCTTTTGTGCGCCGCCAACAATTCGCCTCGACAAAGTACAGGGCTTTTCCGATGTGTTCATTCTCGCCAATCGGTTTCCTGACGTGCAGACAAACTGCTTGCTGGCCCGTTCTCCCGCATTGGGTATTGGTGACAGGAATGCTGTTGGGGTGGACTCAAGCAGGTATCGTCGTCCAGTCCGCTTCCTGTGCTCCCGATGAACGCTTGGTTCTTTCTGCCGCTGAAAAACGCATCGCAAAGGACACTGAATTCCCCTGCAACGATGACTTTATGGCCAATGAAGTGTTGGGATCAATATTGGCAACAGAGTCTGCCGATGCCGCGCTGAGTCCGAAACGGCAAGCTATTGCGCGAACGAATCCCATTGAGGCAAGAGTAAGCGCATCGCGCATCACCTGGACGGATGCTTCTGTGAGCCGGGCTTCCATTTACTTGTTTTCCGATTCGATTTTGCTCCTTAGTGACCAATCTAAAGCTGGTCTTTGAGACGACAACGGGGCTCCAATCGACGCTGGTGAAAACTGTGCTAGTCAACGGGACTTGGTGACCCGGGCAAACTTAGCAGGAAGATATTCTCTCATGCGATTCATCGCAGCAACGACCGGCACGCTGTAATCTGCGAACGCCCGGAAGGTATCACCGCCAGCGGTGTCGTACAGGTAAACCGTATCGTTGCCGCCGCGACCAAACGCGTCGACGCGATGCCAGCCGATGGTTTGCATCGTCATGTCACCTGACTTCGAACGCAGAACCTCATTCGCGGCGCTCGGGACCGATTGCGATTGGGTCTCAATCCATGAGTCTCTTCGAACGAACAGCGTCATATTTGCGCACATTCATCCGGAAACAGAACTCCCCGATAACAGGAACCATCGGGATCCGCCTAGACACACCTAGATGCAGACTTGCTCATCTCGCCAGGGGGCACTGCGAAATCGTCTGAATCCCGCAACTAGCAACCCAACCATCCCCAGGAATCCGAAACTGCTGGGCTCGGGGACGCTAACGAAATTCAGTGTTACGGTCTCATTGTTAACGAGTAAACCGCTGACAGAAGTACCAGCGGTCACGCCAATTTTCGTAAAGTTAAGGTCCGACATTATCGCTGAACCAGCCAGCGATGCATTTGATACATAGTCTCGTGGCAAATGAAACTCGTTCGTGTTCCAACCAATACCGATCGCCGAACCGACCTGGCTTGACACGGTAGCTCCCCCGAAATCAACGGTATTTCCAAATGGAGGAACAATAGTTGTGAACGCAGCCTTGTCAGTCAGCGTCCCTCCGACCGAGCGCAGACGAAACAGGGAGCCGCCCGCTGTGTTATCTCCTCGCACGCCACTTCCCGAAGCCGAGTTTAGTGAAAGCGATAAACCAGTCGTGTCGATTTGCCCGCTTATCGTGACGCTCAGGTCATTTCCATCGGCACTTTCGGCGACGGTCAGAACAACACCTCCGTGCGCTGCGCTGAAGCTGACTAAGAAGACAAGGCAAAGGTAATAAAAGGTTGGTTTCATCTGGTTGCGCTCCGTGAACTGTTGCTACGTAACTCCAACAATGAAAACACCAAAAAGCTCTGGCATGTGACGCCCGATCCGAGACGGCGGCGTCGCTGTGCAGTATCACTCGGTAGAAATTTTGGCTTGAGTTTCAATGATTGGACGATCGATGGCGATGATTCGAAGTGGTAAGACGTGCGCCATGCGGAGAAAATACCCGAATGAAAGATTTTAAGCAATAATAAATCGCCAAATCGGCATTTAGCGTTGCTTTAATTCCGCGCAGGGCTTCAAAGTGCTTTCCGGTGCGGAGTGCGGAATGCCTGCAGCGACTTACGGCTGCCAAGGGTCAAGTGTTTTAATTCGCCTGAAATAGACCTTTGGCGATTTCTGCGACTCCGTTTTGACGCACCGGCAGCTTTTCCAGATTCACTCCTCATCGTGAGGGCTTTACAATAGGTAGACCGCGACTGGTGACGGTTGATCCGTTTGGCGTCGATCAACGAGCCTGTCGGTTATGTTGACGGCACCATCTCGCTAGAGACCGCAGAAAAGTTGCTTGATCTTTTTTCGGGTCGAGTTTCGGAGGGGCAAACGCCAGACGACAGCGAATGAGCACTCGGAAGTGGAAGAAGTCAGAGGTGGAGGCGAAGCTGGCGCTGGTCAGCGATGCGCATCGAACTTCAACAATACAGCATGCCAGGTTTGCTATCCTTGAAGCTCAAACACTTGAGCTGCCTCGCCTACCTTGGCAATCGTTCTCAGTTTGGGTGACGGCTCTAAAGGGCAATATAGAAGGCACCGACACCGCAGCCGCATTGCCGCCAGATGGAATCAAGCGAAGTCGGGGTAGGCCCAAATTACTGGAGAGCTACACACTTTCCCAGTGCGCCGAAGTAATCCAAAAGGTTGCGTACAACCATAAGCTTGGGACGACTATGCTTGAGTACTGGGATGCTGGCGAAATGCAACTACCCACTCAAAGTGCTGAGCCATTCTTGCGATGGAGCAATCAGCTAAGCTCGCTGTGGCATTCGCTGGCTATAAATGAATTCGCACGCAAGTCCGAATCAGCTTAGAACGATGTCGATTCTTAAGTTTCAGCAACCGCGTGGCGAGGATGACGGTGGCTTTCAGGCTTCGTTGCCGCCGTCGCGAAAGCAGTTTCGGTTTTACCGCGTCGCAGCGATCGCTGGGGGAGTTGTGTCCGTTGTCTTGCTTCTTCTATTGATGCTGAAGGTTGGCGTTGCGTTGGTGCTCGGCCCGGTTGCTGTCGGGCCAATCCCGGTCACCCCTGCTGTTCTCGCAGAGTCACCAAGGGTCGTCTCCTTCAGGCTACCTGCCGAAGCGGTCGCCTTTTGTTTTTCAACCAAGGAATCGGCAGAAGAGTTTGTAGTGATAGGCGGGCCGCACGTCTTACAGAAGTCCAATCCAGCAATGGAGCACTTTAAGGCTGCGAAGCACTTTCATTACTACCAAATCCCAGCGCTCGTGGAGCCAGAGAGCATCGTGATTGTGGGGCCGGCAACCATCGAGAGACCAGTCGCCATTTACACTCAGTTAGGCAACTAGTAAGCCATATACACTTGAGTGGTATTTACGCTTAACAGATTTGTGCAAAGTTTTGGATGCTATCAGTTCGCTCTCGGTCGGGCAACAATTCGTTCAGGAGGTTGGGATTAGTCGCAGCATGATTTTTCCGCTTTGCGGCATCCGGCTTCATGGTTGATCAAAAATTCATCTCGGGCGTCACAGTTTCGGCTGGGTTATGGGTGACGTCATTGCACTTTCTCATGCCTAGATCAGCAGCCAATTGATTGCGCAGTTCGGTCTTGCCCGAGTAGCTTAGAACCCTTGGCAATCCTCGAGCCTCCGGATCTCGAAGGCACCCAGAGGGCTCAGGACTCTTACCCGAAACTTCACTGTCTGGCAAAAAGAAGCCACGCCATGCAGGTATGGTGCCGCCTTCGGTTGGCTACTTTTGTCGGATCCATGTGAAATCCACCTGACGCAGGTCGATTGAAGGCTCTACATCGTGCGTGTCGGCGTCCAACTCATCAAAGCCTCGTGCCCACACGCTGCGATTCGATCCGGTCAGTGTTGCGATTGCCCCAGCAGCGAAAATATGGTCCGTGGCCTGGATCTGCCGGAAGCGTACCGTGTCATTGCCGCCGTTCTTGGATTCAGCTTCGGTATGCTCGAAGCCCTTGACGACCGCGTGAAGGTGATCGGACACCATCACGCTGTAATCTTCGAACGCCCAGAAGGTATCATCGCCAGCGGTGTCGTACAGGTAAGCCGTATCGTTGCCGCCGCGACCAAACGCGTCGACGCGATCCCAGCCGATGGTTCGCATCGTCATGTCACCTGACTTCGAACGCAGAACCTCGTAAGTGTCGAAGGTGTAGTATTCGTCGTCGGCAAGCGTCCCGTACATGGATGCGTAGTCATCACCACCCCGACCGTAGCTATCAACTCGCTCGAAGCCCAGCATCTGGATAGTTTGAGTCGGCGTCGTTAGCGTTGTGTCTTGCGGCAGGGCCTGCAAGTTGTCGTTACCCGTCGAGCCAAAGACTTGCGTGTAGTCGCTTCCGCCACCACCTTCGAAAGTTACACTGTCGAACGTATACGTCGTCACTGAGTACCTGTCACTCGTGAGAGTGCCTTTGGTATCCAGCACGTTGCCGACGTCGTCTAACCCAGTTCCGACGATTCGAACTGAATCAAAGTCGGTGTTACCTCCGGCGCCAAGGTGGAATGTATCGACGATGTTTGCATCGAACTCGAAGGTGAAACCTGCCATCGTCAGCGTGTGGGTCTGAGTCCCGAGTAAGAGCGCGACATTGTCGCCATTGTTCGTGCCGACAGCGATGACAACGTTGTCACTGACATCAAGGTCGACTGGCAACGGAGTATCGAATGCCAAGCTGAAGTCGAAATTCGAGTCCGCTCCACGAAGGCGAGCGAAGTATCGCTGCCCTTCATGAACAACCCATGTGCCGCCGGCTTCCCCTTCCTGAGCGGGATTCAGCAGGTTCATGTTCTCGTCGAAGATGTCGACTTCGATTGACTCTGCATCGATCAGAATTGCCTTGACCGCACCGCTGGTCATTGGTTCGAACGGAGCGAACAGTCCCAGCGTTCCGCTGCCGGAAGCGTTGAGGTTCGCCCAGTAGTTATCCGGTGTGGATGCGGCCAGATTCGGTGAAGTTGTATCCGCTGACATCCGTCGCACCCACCGGCAAGTTAAACGATATTGTGTCATTGCCGACGTTACCTCCCAGCGTCCCGGCAGTATCGTTGCCATCAACAAACTGCGTCGGGTGAGTCTGGGTGATCGTGTAGTCGCCGGGCAAGACATCTTCGAATGTGTAGTTGCCATCTGCGTCGGTCAAGACTGTCATGTTGACGGGATTGCCGCCAGAGTCCGTGCCGGTCAGGGTGATTTCGACACCAAGGATTCCGACTTCTTCCGGATCAACGATTCCATTGCCGTTTCGATCGACAAAGACGCTCCCCGAAACCTCCGTGCCCAACGTCAATGAAGTCGGGTCGTCTGGCTCCCCGTTTGCGTCGGGGTCGTTATTCGTTGGATCGGTAGGATCGTCCGAGATGTCCGACAGAGAACCTCCGCCGGTCAAGCTTGTCGCTCCGCCAACCGCGGAGTTCGCCAGCACGCCATCGGTAAAGATCGCAGTCGGGTTATCGGGGTCGACTTCAACCGAAAGCTGAACGGTCACCGATTGACCGGGCTCAAGCAGGCTTGAATTCGAACCGCCGTTGGCGAAGAGTTCCGCACTAGTGGGACCTCCGTCGAAGGATGCGTTGAATTCGGGATCGTCTGCCGCATTCGTGGCCGTCAGTGTTGGACTGCCTACGATGCCAACGAACGCTCCGCCCCACTGGCCGGCTAGATCCTCGACCAGCGAGAGATTTGCGATTCGATCGTTGCCGTCGTTGATGATCGTGAATTCGTACGTTGCATCAAGATTGCCAGAGGTACCGCTCGCGGATGGAACGGGGCTGGAGACGAGTTCCTTCAATACCGATATGCTCGATATGATCGTGGACGTTGGGGCGTCGGGTTCGCCGTCGTTGTCCATTGGATCGTTGGGAGAACCATCGACGTCTGTGGGGTTGTTCGGATCGTCCGATGTGTCCGTTGCGCTATCTCCAGTTGCGGGATCCGTCGCCGTGGCAACGGCCTGATTTTCCAGTGTTGTGGACCCGCTACCCGTGATTGCTCCATAGACGGCAGTTGGCGAGTCCGGATCAATTTCGACTGTCATCGCGATCGTGACACTCTGACCTTCTTCAAGCAACGAAGTCGAGTCATCGAAGATGTTCGAATTCGTTGCTCCGCCGTCGAAGGCTGCGTTGATGCCGGGATCGTCAGTTGCTGTTGAAGAAGAAATGACGGGGCTTGAGG
>CAYQMZ010000248.1:9167-9422 GCA_964418725.1 uncultured Pirellulaceae bacterium | reverse complement strand
CTTCAGATCGATCTCGAAATCGGATCCGTTGACGATCGGCACGTCCACGGTGGATGAAGGAGCACCGAATACGCCATTGACGAGCGCTCGATATTGCGACGTAAAACCACTGGTCGGCTGAAGCTGAAAGCGAAGTTGGTCGCCGTTCGCAGTGACGGTGATGTGATCATCGCCTGCCGTACCCTCAAACTTGTTCGTCAAACCTCCAATAGGATCGAATCCACTGAATAGGATTCTGTTGGCGGCGTCGGGGAT
>CAYQMZ010000248.1:0-9157 GCA_964418725.1 uncultured Pirellulaceae bacterium | reverse complement strand
CGCTGGTATCGTCCGGAAAAAACCACCATTGCAGTCGCTGGCGACATTGACGATGTCTCGAGTGCTTCCGTGCAGGAATGCCATAGTGTCGCCGCTGCCGGTACCGCCGTCGACGCCGCCTGTGATGTCAGGCGATTTCCCTTCGCCCGCAACGAACGTGAAGAGATCGCTGTGTGTGTCGCTTCCTTTCAGCTTTTCGACGGACGTGAAATCGAAGCCGATGACAGTTACCGCGTCTTTGTCGGTGATCCGCCATTCGGTCGGCGTGTTGGGACCAAGAACCTCGTCGTTGTTGGAGCTACCCGACTCGAATTTATCGATCTGACTGAAGTCTGCGAGCAAGGTTGTTGTGCCAGCTCGAACTTGGCTTTTCTCTAAATCAAACGTGAGAGCACTCGATTGGTTAGAGAACGAGACAACGTCCTGTCCTCCGTTCACTTCTGTCCAATCGGCTGACGTCGCGTATTTGCGCGTCGCGCCGGTAAGGTCAACCGAAGAGTTTTCCGCGGCCGTGATCGTTGCTCCTTGATATTCGTAGATCTTTTCGTTAGTGCCGGAGCCAACAACAACGCGATCGCCTTTGCCTAGGCTTGCCGGCCTGCTCTCTGGCGTGTAATCGAACTTCTTCGTGCCGCCACCGATGATTTTTCCAGAGAGGCTACCACCAGAGGCAAATTCAAACCTGTCCGCGCCGCGCAAGCCGGTGAGATTTTGGAAGCCCTGAAAACTCTGGCCGTCAACGGTTCCTCGGTTGGGTGCCGTTATTTGCCAAGTCGTGTTCTTGTCGAAGCCGGCAATCGAACTCCCGGTAGTAAGACGCCATTTCGTCTTGTCTGAATAGTCGATTCCGTGAGTGGTGGCGGTCGGCTCGGCCAGACTCTGCGCGGGAAAATCTTTATCGCTGATGTATTCGTAGATTTTATCGCCGATTTGGACTCGTTGGCCTTTCGACACTGCGGATGTGGCAGTGTTTGTTAGTCCTGGCGTGAAGTAGCTGTGATTGCCGCCGACGAAACCTTCGATGTTGGCGAATTCTTTGACGCTCAGCGCGGCGTTCTCTTGCAGGCTCACGGAGACTTCGCGATCGACTTGTGAATAGTTCAGCTCGTCAGTGCCCGCACCTCCGTCAAGTGTGCCAGTGAGGGAGCCGCCATCGCCGAACAGACCACGGTCGATGATGTTGAACGTGTCGTTGGCTGATCCTCCGGTCAGCCCTTCAACGTTGCTAAAGTTGATAGTCGCTGTGCCGAAGGCCAAAGTGCCGGCATTACCAGAGGAGATATTCCATGTGGCGATGCTGTCCGGGCCTATGAGCCTATCGATACCAGCACCCAGATCGACCTTAATGCTGCTACCCCCGCCAATGGTCAACGATTGCGAACCGTCTTGGGTGGGGTCGAGGTCGTTGCTGAAACTTATCCCGTCCAGGCTGAACTCTAGTGCGCTGGTCGTGTCCAACCTGAGCCACAATTGATTGGCCGCGTCATTGCCTGTGAACGTGGCTTCATTGCCGGAAAGAGACGGCGTGACCGAAAGCAGTTGGCGAGCTTCCAAGTTCTCTACAAAAGACTTTCGCGATTTCCGTTTGCGATTCTTTCGCGATGCCTTCTTTTGCTTAACGGTTCGTGACGATTTGTTTCGAGCCATACGCTTCGATCCCAGAAGAGAGTCCTTTGTTGGGGCTTTGCGTATGTAGTCATTTCCAAACGCAAGAAGCCTCGCGGTTGACTCTTCCGAAGAATCCCCACTCGCGGACAACAAAATCGCGAATCATCAGAAAAGAATCGAAATAGAGTTGCGGCGGCTCGGCTTCGTTGCGTTCTCGACGCGCTGATTCGAATTTTCAGAAATCGAGAAGAAGTTTGTCCGCGCGGTGAGTTGGCTCGGCAGTGTCAGGGTGAACGGGAGAGTAGCCGCTACTGGAGGCAACGCTTTTCAAGTCGTTGATTGAAGCAAGCGTCGCTTTTGTTTAACCGTCACCGTCTAGCAATGTCACCTTCAGTAGACGAGAGACCAGTCGCCTCCCTCAAAAAGAAGACCGCGTATTGAGACAATTTGCCCGATGAAACGACCTATCCGCTTCCTACATCTACCGCTAACGATGGTCTTTACAATTGCCATTGTTTTCGCGACTTCCACTTGCCACGCCGCGGTCGTTCTACACACGACCTACGACCTACGAAGCGACGACAATACCGTGAACACCGGACATGACGACACTCCCGAGGAGATCGCCGCTGGCTATAGCCAACACTTTAGTTTAAGTAACAGCTTAAGCGAGTATCTGACTGTTGGAGAGATCTCCGCTGGTGGTGGCTGTACGGCGACTTGGATCGGAAACGATGCGAGCGGCGCATGGTTGCTCACTGCCGCACACTGTGGAGGAAATCCGGCGACCGAAGCGCAGACCTTCACCGCCTGGGACGGAACCACTTTCACTGCACCGGTTGACGGATGGACACGCGAGAACTCGCCCCGCTACGTTGCGGACTCTGGTGGAGAAGCACTCTTCGACATCGCATTAATGCGTCTGAACGGAATCAACATCAGCATCACCGCTGCGCTTGGTGGCACGGTTTCTCAACCCATGCTCTATGGTGGAACGGCTGAACTGGGGGAAGTTGTCACTTGGATCGGCTACGGCATACGTGGCACAGGACAAATCGGACAACAAGACGGAAGTCCAGGGGACAGCTCGACGATTCCGCCTACTCCAGACCGCGCAAACTGGGGCGGAGGTCGTGCAGCCGCAAAGAACATCATCGACAGTGTTCGCAACGACAATGACATCGAGCTGAACTTTGACTTTGATCAACCGAACGACCTAAATACACCGTCAGGAGGGTTTGTTTATCCCGATGCAGAGTTGGAAGGTCACCTCTCTTCGGGCGACAGTGGCGGCGGTGCTTTCATTACCGTCGGTGGTGCCCAGGTTCTTGCAGGTGTCGTATCCGAGAGTGGAGACGAGTTCTACGTCGACGGTACGGGAGCAGGTGAAAATGCCCTGACCCGAGTTTCAAGTGCACGCACATTCATCACCAGTAATTTTGCGGGGGCTCAGTTTACGGCTGTGCCAGAACCCTCTTCGTTTCTGTTCTTGAGCATGCTTGGAATGCTGATGGGACTTCGACGCTACCTCGCCGTTCGACTGCCGTGCTAGGAGGCAGGTTTATGGTTCCGGCAGTCCCATTGCACCGTGAAGCTTACGTAGAGCACGAGCGTATCGCTTCAACACGCCAGATTTCGTCATTTCCAGAACAATCGCGATTTCTTCCGTGGAGAGTTCCTCATAATGACGCATCGCGATCACTTCCCGATCTTTTTCATCCATCGAGGCCAGTGCTGCTTCAAGCTGTTGTCTGGCTTCTTCCTGCTTCAGGTTGTGATCGACCGATGTAAACTCGCCAGCCAATTGAGAGGCGAGATAAATACTGCTCGCCTCCGGCCCCTCGGCCACCAAGCGTGCATCGCGATTGGCGTCCCGCTTTTGCGTTCCAAGATGTCGGCGGTGGAACTTGGCCAGACGGTCGCCTGTGACAAGGCGAAGCCACAGAAAGAAGGGCATCTTATCACTTTTCTCGGCATACTTCGGAAGGGCTCGCGCAGCCTCAACAAAAGCTTCTTGCAGCACGTCGGAAGCATCAAAACGGGCCCGGGCGCGCGCGTCCATGCGAAGGTCAACCATCCGACGCAAACGTGGGCGATACTGTTCGAACAGTTTCGCAAACGAGTCGGAGTCTCCGCCAATGGCCTCGGCAAGGTAAACTTTTTGTTGTGCTGAGCTGTCTTGCATTCCTCAATCGTAGCTTCCAGACTGAAACTCTTGTATTTTCGAAGTCCTATAAGCTTAACTTTTTTTCTTTGCCTGGCTCAAATGACTTCAATTGTGATGCTGCTGACGCAAAATGAGTTCCGATTCCGATAGAGACGATTTGTTCGGTGCACTAGCCGACGAATTCGTTTCGCGTCACCAGCGAGGCGAATCCCCCAAGCTCGCCGAGTACTGTGAGCGTTATCCAGCGCTAACAGAAGACATTCGTACGCTCTTCCCCACGCTCATTGCTTTGGAAGGAGCCAAGCAAGCCTCCGTGGAATCAGTTGCCCCCCATATTGAGAGAGTAGGAAAGTACCAACTGCTACGTAAAATTGGGCGGGGTGGTATGGGCACGGTATATGAGGCTCAACACGAGACGCTTGGCCGTCGTGTTGCGGTCAAGGTACTTACACAACGGCTGGCTGCTGATCAACAAGGTCTCGCTCGTTTTCAACGAGAAGCACGTGCGGTTGCTAAGCTCCATCATAGCAACATCGTGCCTCTGTTCGATGTTGGCGTGGAGGACGAACACCGATTCTTCGCAATGCAGCTAATCTCAGGTCGCAGCCTGGACGTGGCGTTGAACGAAGCGCGAAGTAGTGTGTCGGGCAACTTGATGACTTCGGACACGGGGCGGAGTTCGACATCTTCTGCTGACCTGTCGACCCAGCAGCGGATCACAGCATTGAACGCGTTGGCCGACGTCTCGGATACGGGTGACTCGAGCAAGCACCGAGCGTTCATGTACAAATGGGTCGCCAATGTGGGAGCACAGATTGCAGATGCGTTGCATTACTCTCATTCACATGGTGTGCTGCATCGCGATGTGAAACCGTCCAACATACTGATTGATGAGAGCGGCGTCGCCTGGCTTTCTGACTTTGGTCTCGCCAAATTCGAAGATGATGACATCACGCAAACTGGCGAATTTGTCGGCACGCTGCGGTACATGCCTCCAGAGCGTTTTCAAAGCCAGTGTGATGAACGAGCGGACATCTACGCGCTGGGAATCACGCTCTACGAACTTCTGACGCTGAATCCTGCGTTCATAGCGAAGGATCGCATGAGTACGGTTTGGCAGATCAGCAATACCGAACTACCACCCATCCGCACACTCAACCCGAGTGTTCCCAAAGATCTCGATACGATCATCTCCAAAGCGTGTGAGAAGGATCGAGCTGCGCGTTACCGTTCTGCTGAGGCGTTTGCAGATGACTTGCGTCGATTCATGCAGGACCAACCCGTCAAGGCGCGACAAATCGGTGTCGTCGGTCTCTACTTTCGTTGGGCAAAACGCAACAAGGTTCTGGCCGCAGCACTAGCAAGCATCGCGGCATTGCTGATGGTGATCGCTATCGGATCCGTGACTATGTTGGTGCATCAGTCGAAACTGCGTTTGGAAGCGGAGACGAACGCGACTAATGCTCGCATCGCCGGTGAAAAAGCAGCCCGCGCTCAAGCATCGGCGGAAAAATCGCTGAAGCAGGCTGAACAAAGTGAAAGAGACCGACGTCGTCGACAGTATTTTGCTGAGATCAATCTTGCCGCACAACGCATTGGGCACACTGGCGGCCTCCGCCAAATCGCTGACGTTACAGCACGCTGGAACAACGAAGCGGATTCCGAAAAGCTAGGTTGGGAGTGGTATTACCTTCGCACTGTCTGCATGAACACGGCGACGGTTCTTTCCGAACAAAGTGGTGACGTGGTAATCGCCGCCTCTTGGAGCCCAGACGATAAACGAGTCGTCGTTGCCTACGAAGACAAAGATGTTTGGGGAGACCGACGACCGCACACGCTAGAGATTCGCGACGGGGAAACAGGAGCAACTCTCATTGTCCTGGAAGGGCACACGGCGCCAGTCACGGCTGTGGATTGGCATCCTGATCGTGAATTCATTGCCACTGCGTCGAAGGATCAAACGATTCGACTCTGGCAAGCAGAAACGGGAGAGTGTGTGAAGCAGTTGGGCCCTTTTCCTGGGCTTCAATTGGTTCGTTGGAGCCCGGACGGACGCCAGCTTGCTTTTTCGTCAATCGAGGATTCCAACAGTTGGCTTTCGCGAATCGCAGCTACGACTCCGGATGAGATTTCGGGCACAAGCTTCGACGAAAACGAAGTCATGAGACTCCCGACAATCAAAGGGTTTCTTGCCAACCGCGAGCTTTCCTGGAGTCCAGACGGAACTCGGATTGCAGTCGGAATGTTGACCGGGGAATACGGTCAAGTGTTGAAGACTGCCGTCTGGGATTTGCCAACCGGACAGGTAGTAAAAGCGCCATTCCCATCGGCCAGCGTACGTTGGAAACCGGAGGGGCACGAACTCTGGCAGTATCTGACGTGCAAGCCGTCCGGTGAAATCCAACTATGGGATGCAGAGCTCGCGCGACAAGTCGGAATCTTCTTTGGACACACTGCACAGTTGAACTCATTTAAGTTCAGCCCGGACGGACGCCGGCTCTTGTCAGGAGGTTTCGACAAAACAGTTCGCATCTGGGACATTGAGTCTCGACAGACAATTCGCATCTGCCAACAACATCCGGGGGCTATCCGGACCGCCACGTGGAATCGAAAAGGAGATCGCGTCTTGTCAGGTAGCTGGCAAATGGAAACTCGATGTTGGAATATCGACGAGAACCGCATACGCATCATTGCGAACAGCAACGGCGTGTCGGCAAAACAATTGCCTCAACACGGGAAAACAACAGAGGTGTTGGACCTTAGTTGGCATCCCAACGGGAACTGGCTCGCGACCTCAGCGGTCCCAGGACTCATGCGTGTGTGGGATGTTAACGGGGGCCATTTAGTTTCGGAATCGGTGGAACCTCATAAGTGGTTTGATGATTGCAGTTGGAACGCGACAGGAACAAAGTTGGCGTATTGCGGTTCAGGAATCAATCTGTGCGACACCTATTCCGAAGAAATGCAAATCAGGGAGGCACACAAAGACTGGATTGTTTCTGTCGATTGGCATCCAGAAGCTGACAAGATCTTGGCCGCACGCAACAAGGATCTGTTGATCGTTGGCGTCGGTGAGAATCAGCAACCTCGGACATTGGCTACGGTTCCCACGCGGTATTTGTCGGTTAAGTGGAATCCGGTAGCCCCCAACCTTGTCGCTGCGTCGACGTTGAAAGCGATATTCATTTACGACGTCGCCGACGACGGTAGAGAGGTGATGGAATTCGACGGCCACTCCAACTCTATTTGGAGCATACACTGGAGCCCGGACGGCAAGAAACTCGCAAGCAGTTCCGACGACGGGAAAGCAATTATCTGGGACGCTTCTTCCGGAGAACTGCTGCACACACTGCTCGGGCATAACAATCAAGTCAGACGAGTCCGTTGGTCGCCCGACGGTCAAAGACTAGCAACTGCCGGCAATGATGCGACGGTGAAGCTCTGGGATGCGAATTCAGGTGACGAGATCATGTCACTCAATGATCTCCACTCGAGCGTACGATGTGTGGAATGGAGTCCAGACGGACGCAAACTTGCAGCAGGAAGCTTGAACGGTGATGTCATCATTTGGGATGCCACCCGAGCATACAAGGCTGGACTGCCCATTGACTGACTCGGGTTATCTCCGTGCCAAACCGTTATCGTACTGCGGGCTGAGCGACTCGTGCCACCTAAACGCAGTCTCAATACGACCTCGATTCAAATCAACTAAGATGGAGCGATTGCCCCCGTGGTTCACTGCTCTCTTTACGTCTCAAAATGCAGTTCGTCATCTCCGCTGAAAGTTAGCGAAATTGAATCTCGAAAGTGACGAATCCAATGATGGTCTGGTCTACGAGTTGGCCGACGAGTTTGTCCAACGACACCAGAACGGGGAAGATCCTTCCGTTTCGGAGTACTGCCACCAACATCCCGCCTTGTCGGAGCAAATTCGCAAGCTGTTTCCCACGCTTCTGTTGTTAGAAGGAACTAAGCGACAAGTTCCCAGCGCGACCGACTTGGAAAAGATCGGCAAGTACGAACTACTGCGCGAAATTGGCCGCGGCGGTATGGGCGTGGTTTACGAAGCGCAGCACGAAACACTTGGGCGTCGCGTCGCGGTAAAAGTCTTACCTCAAGGACTAGCAAAAGACCAACGCACGCTGACCCGTTTCCACAGGGAAGCGCGGGCAATCGCCAAGCTCCATCACAGCAACATCGTACCGCTGTACGACGTCGGTGCTGACGAAGGCCAGCGTTTCTTCGCGATGCAATTGATTTCTGGCCGCAGCTTGGACCAAGCGATTCGCGAAGCCAAAAGTTGCGTCGCCTTTAGTTCGAACTCGGCCAACGCTGCAATTTCCGGGACTGTCCGCGGAGCCCTTCAGAACCTTGCCGAATTGCACGCCCTCACGGACTCCGGTAGCCAACCAACGCGATCATCCTCTTCTTTGAATTCGCATCGTAAGCCTATGTTTGTTTGGGCGGCGAATTTGGGGGCGCAAATTGCAGATGCGCTGGAGTACGCACATGAACATGGCATCGTTCACCGGGATGTCAAACCTTCCAACATTCTGATCGATGACAGTGCGACGGCGTGGCTTACAGATTTCGGCTTGGCGAAGACCAGTGACGAGGAACTCACGCAGACCGGCGATTTTGTTGGCACCGTGCGTTACATGTCGCCAGAACGTTTTCGAGGTCAATGCGACCATCGAGCGGACATCTACGGGCTGGGGCTGACGCTCTTTGAAATTGTCGCAATGCAACCGGCTTTTCAAGCCAAAGATCGGCTGTCGCTGTTGGCCCAGATCAACCGAAACGTCTCGCCAGAACTTCGCGCAGTGAATCCCCGCGTTCCGCGAGACCTGGAAACCATCATACTAAAGGCCAGCGACCCAGACCCTAGAAAGCGTTACGACACAGCCCGGTCGTTGGCCGAAGATTTGCGATGCTTTATAGAAGATCGCCCCATTCTCGCGCGGCGGCAGACTTCGTTTGAAAAACTGCTTCGATGGAGTCGACGTAACAAGGGACTTGCTGCAGCACTTTCGACCGCACTTCTTTCATTGCTCGTACTAACGGCCGTTTTGGGAATCACGTCTCTGCGAGAGTCGCGACTGCGGGCCGCGGAAGAGAAGACAGCAAGGGCACTGCGGCGCAGTCTATACGCCGCAGAGATGAATCACGCCGGATCGGTTGCGGCGGCAGGCGTTGGGCTCGAGGAAATCGAGTCGCTTACCGCCAAGTGGCGTCCAACAAAGGAAAGCATAGAGCACAAAAAGCCGGACCTGCGAAACTGGGAGTGGTACTACTTGCGTTCCTTGCTCGTCGATGCCGGACGAAAACTGGAAGTCCACGAGTCCACCGTCTGGACCGTCGAATGGAGCCCAGACCAGCGAA
>CAYQMZ010000247.1:6099-9463 GCA_964418725.1 uncultured Pirellulaceae bacterium | reverse complement strand
TCGATCGACGAGCTCGAACTGGGCCAACTGTCGAACGCGGCGATCTGGGTGCCCCAGTAGTTCCAAGAGGCGTTGGTTGGATTCTTCGCCAACTCCCTCATTGATCCATCGCTTGACGTCGACGCGTACGGCAGATTGTTGTGCGTTAGGGTCATCCACGCGATAGATGATGCCCTCATTGTTTGGTGACCATTTCCCAACCCAGTCCGCGAGGTAGCACCCGCCGTCAGGACCGAAGTTGACGGAGCTGACCATCAGGCCGCCGTTGAACGTGTGCTCGTCGACCATTTCGAATCCGGCGCCGACGGGCCGTGTTCGGAATGCGGTTACTTTTTTGACGGGGAACTGCACGCAGAAGAAGAAGTCGCGGTACTCGTCATTGAGTGCCGTTCCGGGATTGAACTTGAAGCCGCCTGGGCCGACCGAATAGTTTTGCATCGGAGGCGTGATGTTGGCTGGCTGTTCGATGTGCTGGGGACGCCACATCCCTTCCGCTGTCCAGGGGTTGTAAGTCATGCCGCCATTGTGGGCCTTCCATCCTGGTGAGCGGAATTGCCAGTTCAGTCGCCAGCCTGAGTCGCTGCCTTCTGCGATGTAGACGGCTCGCTCGCGTTCATCTTCCAGATCGCCGGCGTTGTCGACCGCAAACATGTTGCCGTACTGATCAAAGTCGAATTCTTGCACATTGCGTAGTCCGTAGGCGAATACCTCCAAGTTGCTACCGTCCGGATCCATTCGCAGCACGCCGCCAGTGTTGGGGTAATGCAAGCGGTTGCCTTCTTGAGTCTTAATAGAGAAGCCATTGTCGCCGCATGAAAAGTAGATCTTGCCTTCCGGTCCAACGGTCAGGCCATGCAAGTCGTGCCCGTCGAATGCGGCGTGAACACCAAAGCCGCGAAACATGATTTCTTTGCGGTCCGCCTGATTGTCGCCATCGGTGTCCCTAAGTCGCCACAGATCTGGATACACCGTCGCCAGCACGTCTCCTTGGTAGGGCATGACGCCCGCAAGCACACCGTTGAATTCCTCGTTGAAACCTTCCGCGTAGACTGTCGACTTGTCGGCGACGCCGTCACCATCGGTGTCTTCGATCACTCGGATTCGCTCGGATACCGTGCGCAGGTCTCGGTAGTCGTGCTTGCCGTCCTGGTTGCGGTCTTTCAGCCACGAGGCATTTTCAGCAGATCGGCTGGTCGCCATTTGAGACTGAAAGAAGTCTCGCATGCTGGTGAAGTCGTCACTGGCTAGGTCGTCCAGCAACCATGAACGATGGGAGCGCATGTCGATGTCGACGGTGCCGCGTCTGGCTGTTTCTGCAACGTACAAACGTCCTATAGAGTCGAACGTCAGCGCGACCGGATCTTGGGTCATGCCGTTGGATGCCCAAACCTTCATCTGCAACTTATCGACATCGGGGATCTGCCCCAGCGACGTGTGAGGCACTACGCAAACGAAGTAGAGGCTGAAGACGATCAGCCCGCAGCGTAATGCGGGCCAGGCGAGACTCGGTCGTGACATGATTGAGTGGCTTGTGCGGCTGTTGATCAAGGTTACAAACAAGCCGCATCATACACGCGAGGGACCGAGCGAGCGAAATCAGTAGCCTCGCCTGAGCTGCCACGTTAGGCCGTCGATACACGAATTCAAATAGAGCAAACGCAACTGCCGTGAAAGCTTGCCGAGTAGTGTGCACTGCCCGCGTGCAATCTCGTTTCGAATGTACGCTGCCGCTTTTACGGCGTCTGCAAGCCGAGTATGTATTTGGAATTCGTTCAAATTACCTGCCTTCCATGCAAGAGTTTCGGGCTCTGTGAGAACCCGAATGTGTCTAACGCAAGATGCATGCCAACGAGTGACTTTGCCGCATTTTCCGGTTATTTGTTCAAGATTGGGCGTCATTGTTTGCGCAGCCTGATTTTGTGGACCACGTTTTTTCACTCGACCGGCAACAAGTTCCGGTCTCGGCACCGTCACTTCGGCGTCCGTTGATGCAGTTATCACGGTTAGGCGGACACGTTTGGTCTGCACTCTGGTCGTGGGCGGATGATGAGCAAGTTAGAATCTGGGCCCTCCAGTGATTTTCCAACTAGAAATGCCGCCTCAGGTTCAGGTGACTCGATGCAATTGACCGGTGAAAAAGTTGACCAGTTACGGGCTCAATTCCCGGCCCTTCGTCGAAGACACGGCGATCGCGAGGCAGTGTTTCTGGATGGGCCAGCCGGAACACAGGTTCCGCAGCAAGTGATCGATGCTATCGGCGCATACTTGACGAACTGCAACGCGAATTCGCACGGGCTCTTTCCCACCAGTATCGAGAGTGACGCCGCTGTCGAAAGTGCGCATCGAGCTGTCGCGGATTTTCTGGGGGCGGATGACGAGCACTGCGTTTCGTTCGGCGCAAACATGACGACGCTCACCCTTGCCCTGGCGCGTTGCTTGTCGCGAACCTGGAAGGCGGGTGATGAGATCTTGCTGTCGGGCCTCGAGCACGATGCGAACTACACGCCTTGGTACCAGGCCGCCGAAGACGCTGGTGCAACCGTGCGAGTGATCGATATTCGTGCGGAGGATTGCACGCTGAATCTCGATGACTTCCATGCCAAGCTCAGCGATCGCACTCGGTTTGTGGCGGTTGGGTGTGCATCAAATGCTGCCGGGACGATTAATCCCGTTGCGGAAATCTGCGAAGCTGCAAAGCAGGTCGGAGCTCTGACGTTTCTGGATGCGGTTCACTACGCCCCGCACGCGTTGATCGATGTGAATGCATTTGGTTGTGACTTCTTGGTTTGCAGTGCCTACAAGTTTTTCGGGCCGCACGTGGGCATCATGTGGGGGCGACGGGAGCTGTTGGAGTCGCTCTATCCGTACAAGCTGCGTCCTTCTCCGGAAGAGCTTCCCGGACGTTGGATGACGGGTACCCAGAACTTTGAATGCATCATGGGAACGAAGGCTGCTGTCGATTACTTGGCAAGCATTGGTGCTTCGCTGAACGCTACCGGTGACGAACTCGGTCGACGTGAGCAGATCAAAACTGCCATGTCGGCGATTCAGTCTTACGAACGAGAGCTTTGTGGCAAGTTGCTTGATGGCCTGGCTGCCAACGCTGACATCAAGGTATGGGGCATCACGGAAGCGAGTTCACGACATCAGAGATTTCCCACCGTTTCCATTACGCATGCGAAACTGAAGTCCGCTGAGTTGGCGACGCGTTTGGCGGAGAAAGGCATCTATGCTTGGGATGGAAACTACTACGCACTGCCGTTGACGGAACGGATTGGCGTAGAGCCTGACGGAATGGTGCGACTCGGTTTGGTGCACTACAACACGGTCGAGGAGATCGGCCTCGCCATCGCCGCCCTCGATC
>CAYQMZ010000247.1:4472-6089 GCA_964418725.1 uncultured Pirellulaceae bacterium | reverse complement strand
GGCGAACTCTGACCACTGTCGAAGTGCGGAGCCAGCGGCCTGAGCCAGCTGGTCAGTTGTCGACCAGTTCTACCACGATCCCAATCACTGCTTTGCAAGGCAGTTCGCCGCTGAGCGGGACGACTGTGGCATACAGCTTTGGGTTCTCTTGAAACTCGGTGTGCGTCGATTGGGTAAAGAAAGAACGCAATTCAGGGAATCGTTCTGCGATGCTCTGGTTGCCAGGGAAGTTCTCAATCGTGCCATCGTGAAAGCTGAATACTTCGTTTCCAACGGCGTCGGTAATGTAGACCGTGACGTCATCGGGCGAGGCGGCCAGTAGAAGTTGATGCAGTCGCTCGCGAAGATCCAGTTCGATGACGTTCACGCCGTACAGCTCGCCAGTACGCTCGTCGAAGATTGGGCTAACCGCGGCCAAGTTTACTGCAGAACGATTCTTGGTGGGGACTTGTTCCTCTAACTGATCTCCGGTGGTCAGCGTGACGTGCCCTGGCCGAAACTGCTGCATTTCGGCATTGTCGACGTCGTCTATGTTCAAGCTGGCCAGTTGGGAACTCGGTATGCGGTAGGGCGTGCTGCCGGCATTGTTACGTTCGAAACGAATAAGCTCCGCGATTCGGGGGCCGATTTCGTACGTTCCCATCACCAGGTATGCGGGGTTGGCTCGAAGTAAGCCTTCCAGCAAAGAACCGTGTCGTTCCAACCACTCTTCCGCACTGACCTCGTCCAGTCGACGGTCGGCAGCGTCATTCAGTGACGCCGTCGGAGACGTGTCGGAAGACACATTTCGAGAGCGAACAACCGTTTGGGTGAGCGGCAGGTCGGTGATGAAATTGACGTCTTGCGCTAGTTCCTGCACGTCGAATCGCAAACTGGCTTCGATTTCGCGCGTGATGTCCATGAGCCCGGCGTGCCTGGCCTGCTGTAGAGCCAGCTTGCCCTGGTGCGCCGTGTAAACAATTGCACCACCGCCAATCATCAGAAGCGATGTGAGCAACAAGAACAACTGAGACATGGTTGGATGGCGAGACATCCACCTGCGAAGTCGTTGGCCCGGAGGAGCTTCGTAGGCGGTAACTGACTCGCCTGCAATGTATCGTTGAACGTCGTCTGCAAGGTCGGATGCTGAATCGTATCGCAGGTATCGCTTAGGCTGCAGGGCCTTTCGGCAAATGGCATCAAGCTCGACTGGAACGTCGGGCACCAGTTGCATCGGCGTTCGCATCTTGCGAGAGAGAATCGTCGAGAAAATGTCAGAGGCCGATTGCTTGCTGCCTGCTTTCTCAAACGCCTCTTCGTGCGGTGCCACGCCCGTCAAAATCGCAAACAGGATTCCGCCGAGACCATAGATGTCGGTTAGATGGTCGACTTCTTCTAGTCGTCCGGCGGCTTGTTCGGGAGCCATGTAAAGCGGTGTTCCCAGAACGCGGCCGGCGAGGGTCTTGCCAACGTTGTGCAGATCGCCCGGTTCAGACTGTCCGTCGACTTCGTACATGCCGGTGTCATCGTTGATTTTGGCGAGTCCCCAGTCGAGGAGTACCACTTGGCCAAAGCTGTTGAGTGCGATGTTTTCTGGCTTCAAGTCTCGGTGAATTACATTGCGTGAATGAGCATGGG
>CAYQMZ010000247.1:0-4462 GCA_964418725.1 uncultured Pirellulaceae bacterium | reverse complement strand
CATGGGCCACTGCTTGGCAGACATTCACGAATGCCGTCAGCATCCGGTGCATCATCAGAGGTTCGTTCATGCCCGAATCACGGCGTTCGTGGAATTCGACCAGTTCGTCTTGGAGAGTGCGTTTGCCAAGGAAACGCATCGTGTAGAAACCTCGCCCAGTCTCTTCGTCGATACCAAACTGATAGATCGGCACGATGCCGGGGTGCTCTAGCCTTCCAGTGATCTCCGCTTCGCGACGAAAGTGGACGCGTGCCTCTTCGTCATCATTAAGCTGATTGGTGATTTCCTTAACGGCAACGTAGCGGCGGAGATTCTCGTCTCGGGCAAGCCAGACGGTTCCGAGGCCGCCTTGTCCTAGCTTGCGAAGCAGCGTGTACCGTGCGCCGACACGGCGATTCTGTCGTTCGTCTTCCTGCAGCATCGAGTCATCGGCGATGCCCAGCAACTTGCTGATTTTGCCACTGCGATCGATCTGGTCTATCCAAAATCGATCTTCTTCAGTGCGATCGATGCGTCCGTGAAGAGACAGATCGTCTGCGATTCGGGCGAGTTCCTTTTTGCAGATCGCGTCGACTTCCCGGCGCCCTTCGCTGTCCAGAAATCCCTCAGCGACCAAATGGTCGGCCAGCAAATGTTCGCCGTGCGTCGTCCAGTTCAACATGGCGCGGACTAGATGGCGTTCCGACAGCTTACCGCTACGGAGCAGGATGGCCGCGAAGGCGAGATCGCGATATTGCTTCGTCATCGTGAAGGAAGATTGTGGTCCTTGGGACGTTGGAAGTGCACCCTCGAATCCAATCGTCGCATCCACGCCGGTTATCGATGTCGACGCAGAGTTGTCGGTTTCACTCGGACTCTGATTCTTGCTCATTGCAATCCAGTAGGTGTCGAAGACTTAACTAAAACGCGGAGTCTATTGTAGTTGTCATTCGCGACTTGTTGCCCGAGAAAAGGAATGAACACAGATCCTAGTGCTACTGCTGTCGCGAGACACCTGGGCGATGGAAGTTGAGCTTAACTGCGATTCAGGATTGTTGACGGCTGGCCCGGTTCGGCCGCGTCTCAGCAAATTTTGCCCGCTTAAGGAATGCAAGCAAAGTGCAGTTAGGCGTTGCTGCTGGTTCCGAAAATGCGAGCCATCGGCAGGTGCGGTCGGATCATTTCGAAGCAGGTTTTGCCGGACGACGTCATTGCAATTGCAGCGGTGTAGATGGCAAAGAAGGCGGCGGCTTTCAAAAACAGCAATGGCCAGGGGGCAGTCCAGCCAACGGCCTGTGCGATCAGCTCGCCTCCGACCCAGGCCAACCCAGAACAAACGACCGACGGCACCATCAGCAGCATGAATTCAGAAAGCTTTAGGTTGGTCGGTTGGAAGCAATAGTTGATGTTGGGGAACGGAAGGAGCACGGACACGATCGAAAATGCCCAAGCCACGCCAACTGCTCCGTATCGGACACCGATCAAAAACGCCACGATGGTCATCGTAGAATTCAGGACGACCAGCTTCAGCCACCGATCCGTGTCGCCTCGCGAAAGGAAGACCCAGGTCGTTGCCGGTGCGGTTGTTGAAATGAAGAGTGTGGGCGTCAGTGCGAAAAAGATGGGAACCGCTGCTGCCCACTTCGGCCCGAGCATCGCCAGGACGATTTCGTTGGCGGCAAAGGCCGCGAAGATCGTGATCGGAATCTGCAGGACGAACGAGATCGTGCAGCCCTTGTAGAAGAAGCTCTTGTATCGCTCAGGTTGGTCCTGCAGTCGACTAAGCGCCGGAACAGCGACCTTGCCCATGGGGCCAGCAATCTGACGCAGTGGAAGTAGGAGCAAGCCATAGGCTTTTGTGTAGAAGCCGCATTGTGCCTCTCCCCATACTTTGGCGATCAGGATATTGTCGCCTTTTCTGGATAAGTAATTCAGCATTGTGCCCGCTGTGAACTCGCTGCCCATTTTCAGCTTGTCCTTGATTTCTCCGAAGGCGAAATGAAAATCGGGCATCCAGCGTGTCGACAGCCACGAGACAATCGTGCTTGTGATTGCAAAGGCCATGGTCTGGAACAGCAACGCCCAGTAGCTGAATCCCTGCAATGCGAACGCGATAGCCACCAAAATGGAAACTAATGCGGCTGAGATTTCCACGACGGCGAGTCGTCCGAATTGCAAACGACGTCGCAGCATTGCGGAGTGATGTGTCGAGGGGGTGCGCAGCACCAGGGTCGCCGCGGACATCAGTGCCACGGAGACAACACGTGCGTCTTGGTAGAACCAAGCAATAACGGGAGCCATACAGGCAACGATTGCGGCCAGACTGAGTCCCACAAAGATGATCACCCAAAACAGCCCAGAAAGCTGACGCTGGTCAATCGACTTGTTTTGAATGATCGGTAACGAAACTCCGAAGTCACCGATAAGTGTGGTGAGGCCAACGATGGACGCAACTTTTGCGATCAATCCAAAGTCGGCCGGCGAGATGATTCTGGCTAGGATCATGAGCCCGCCCATGCGAATCGCGGTCGTCGCCCCCTGGGCAATGATCGTGTAGACGCCGGCCGACATTGTTGCTCGACCAAGGTTCTTCGATTCGGGGTCATGCGAATCCGATTCGCCCGCATCGGCGACTGCTGCTTCCGCATGCTGGGATTCCTCGAGCAGGGACTCATCGGGCTCGCTGGAATCAGGAGCGCGATTGGGATTGGGGTCGTCGCTCATGGTCGCGTTTCAATCGAAGGGAATTGCGTCTCTGTGGTCGAACGCGACTGCCGGCGGTCGTTGCAATCGTTTGCAAACATGACCGGAGTTAGTCGCTGTCCCAACGCACAACGATCCTATCGTCCAGTGACTCCTGCCTGTGCAGTAATGTCAACGGGACTGGTGCAAAGTGAACAGCGGGGGCAATCGTTTCATCCGTCAGAACATGATTTGGTATGTTTCTGCAGATGTTCGCCAGCCCGAGCATGATCTTGGGGTAACGAACTTCACTTTTGGTCAGAAAAGATGTCGGGCGGGCAGGCTAACGGAGGATGCGTCCTAGTAATTTGCCGCAGGACAAAAGAAATAGGCCGCCAGCGAATTCTCGCGGGCGGCCCAGATATTGAATTGGTTCCGGCGATTCTGAGGTGCAGGTTACGCCGCAACTCAATGTGCAGGATTGTTAGCGTCGTCGGCGTAGCAGGCCTACGGCAAGCAAGCCGCTCATCAGCAGACCAACGGCACTTGGCTCTGGAGTGAGAACGAACGTCTGATCGATCACCGAAATCGTTGCTGCATTGGTGTCACTCTGGCTGAGCAGCAGGATGTCTTTCAAGACGGAAAGTTGGCTCATTGGTGTCGAGAGTACCGCGGTGTCTACTAGCGAGAGTGTAGCGGTCTTGTCGAAGATCACGAGCTTCGAGTCATCGACGCCAGTGAACGTTTCAACGACTTCGGCAACCCCAGAGGCACCGCCTTTGAGGCTTGGGTTTCCTTCAAGCGTTGCACTCAGGATTTGTGCTCCGGTCGTGACGGAGACGTCAAAGCCGACCGTGGCGTCGGATGCACCGTTGCCTTCTCCACCAGGGAGATCCAGGAACGGTCCGGTCAATCGGAGGCCGTCGGCATTCGGGGTTGCTTGCACAGCGATCTGTGAAGCGGATGGCATGTCACCTTGTACAACGTCGTCCGACGGATAGGTGAAGTTGTCGAACTTCAGGTCGCCAACAACGACGAAGTCATCACCGCCGATGAGTTTGTCCAGCATCGTCGGCAGCTCGATCTGAGCGGCGAAGGTGGAGGAGACAGATACGAGCAGCGCCAGCAAGGTCAGATGTAAGTTTTTCACAGTAGCACCTCAAAAAATCAAAATCCATTGTTGATGTATCGGTTAATTCAGGCCGTGGCCCGAAATTAGTTGCATGCTTTCGTTTCTTGAGTTCCGCAAAGCGCTTGAATTGGCTGATTGCGGTACATGACGGATGGCAAGAACCGACCGATTTTGAGAACTAGCTGACGATCAGTCTGCTAAGTCACAGAGACTTGCAAAGAACACGGTCATGCGACCGTTGATCGAAGTAGAGCTGGAATGGGAATTGACCAACATGCCCGCAAAGCGGACTTCTCATCTTGGTTGTTGATTCTCAGCATTCGCCGAAACGAATACTCGGGTCAATTCACTAGCGTCCTTTGCTGTGCGGATCGCAATCCAACTCTTATTAGACTTCACCTGAAGATGATTGAATACTTGGAGGTCTTTTCTACCTCGGGCACGATTACAACCTAATCGCGATTAAGAAACAAGACTTGCTTGCAGTGTTGCAGCGCTTTTCTGTGTCGTTTTGAGCACTGAATAATGACTTCGTGGAAAGCTGGGTTGAGTGCGGTGTTTGGGGTTGCTTGCTGCAGGGTGGAATTCGGAATCGAGTCAACCAGCCGCTTACTAGTTGGCAGCACTAGGAGCGGACGATCAGCTCTTTCATGGTTCGCGTGGCTTCTC
>CAYQMZ010000246.1:6399-9563 GCA_964418725.1 uncultured Pirellulaceae bacterium | reverse complement strand
CAATGGAATGATGTTCCCGTGGGAGGGTGAAGTGGTGAATCCAAGGTCAAACTTGTGGGTAAAGACAAGGTTCCTGGCCGGCCCATTGCTTGGGCTCGTATTCGGAGGTCGGTGGGAACCGGCCCCTTCAGATACGACCCCTAGCCTGCAACGCGCTAGTTCATCAGCAAACCGTTCGCTAACGACCGAAGGTACTGGACATCAATAGGAAGTCGGTGAACGAGACCTCGCCGTCGCCATCGAGATCGCCGTCCGACCACTTAGCGTCCGTCGAGCCAAAGTTGCTAGATAGAACAAGGAAGTCGGCAAAGTCGACGGCTCCGCTCAGATCAATGTCACCACGTTGTACATTCAACAATTCGTCGACGAGGAAATCGTAGTCGACGTTGTCTACTGTTTCGTCGCCGTTCAAGTCGAACTGCGCCGAGTCGTCTCCGTCTCGAATCGCTGCTGCCAACGCGTCAATGTCATCAGCATCGGTCAGACCGTCTTGGTTCACGTCGCCTTCAGCCTCGACCAACTCGAATTGGGCCCGGTTTACCACCGACCATTCACCGTCTTTCAGGCTGCGGACAGTAATCTCACTGCTCTCAGGCAATTGGAAACCATTGCCAACGTAGCGCATCGCGTTCGGGCTGGGTTCGCCATCCGCTTGCTTGGGATCCGTTCCATCTGTCGTGTAGTAGATGTCGGCTGTCTCGAAGTTCGGTGTTCCCAACTGCAGTTCCATATCGAACGCTAGGTCGCCCACGCCGCTCGTGCGGAACTGGTGCACTTCTACCGCGATTGAGTTTTCGCCTTGCTTCAGGACTCCCGTTTGAAAGTCGACGCCAAAGAACTCGTCTTCGTCGCGCGCGACGTTGCTGGTGGCCAGCGTGTCGTAGGTTACCTCGCCCGGTCCCATGTTGGATCGACCGATTTCTACGCCGTTGATGTAAATGACCGCTCCGTCATCGCGTTGGACGTTAATGAGTCCGCCGGCAAAGAGCGACGGGTCGTCGACGTCAAATGTGGAACGGAAATAGACAGTCGTCGGTCGTGGATCGGACTCTTCGTTCAGTTGCGTAACTGCATCGTTTTCGCCGTAGGCCAATTTGGCAGGCCCCGATTCCCACGCTGAATCGTCGAACGTCGGCTCCCGCCAATCGGTACCCAAGTCGGTTCCGGTGTCCTCGAAGCTCCAGACAGATCCCTTCGGCATGATTGTCTCGAAATCCAAAATGGCTGTCGAAAGGAAGTCAATCGTGCCCGATGTGGTTAATTCACCGCCATGCTGTGCATCGCCATTCACCACGAATTGAGGTGGCTCGCCATCCGCAGGGTACCATCCTACATCTTGCAACTGCCCAATCACGGTGTCGGTGCGATCGGCAACCCACCGGCGAGTCGTTTGCACCGCAGACTCCCAGTTGGTCTTTGTGTAGGGATTCGCTCGCTGCGCGTCGCCCCAGCGAGCCGATTCGGCAATGATCGCCATATCAATTTGAGCAGCCCGAGCGTCCAGAGTTGCCGTCGCATTCTCTGCCGTCAAAGGCCCATCGTTGAATAGCCTGTCGTAGACCGCATCCTGGAAACGTTCTCGATAGTGTGTGTTGTTGATGGCTAATTGTTCGTGCATCCAGTGAGGATTGAACCAGCCGAAGTTTGAACCAACGAAATCGCCAAGCAGTGGGGTGACGAGATTGTAGTTCGCTCCTGCCGCATTGCCGGTGTCGAGCGAGTGCTCACTATCGTGTTCGAAGAATTTGAATCCATCAGGATTCTCTCGGTTGTAGATACCGAAGTAGTTGTTGACCCGCGGACGAGTGAACCGTGAACCGGGGCCATCTGCGTCTGAGGTGTAGTACGTAATGATCATGTAGTCGATCAAGTTGTCGATATCCAACAGCCGCTCGAAGTCCGGGTTCCGAGTGCCGTCAGGGTTCATCCCCTGTGCTTCCCAGTAGCCTTCCAAGTTGTTGTCGCCAATGCCACCGTCTTGGAAGTACGCCCAAAGTCGTTGATACGCGTCGAGGTCACCGTCGGTTGCTTCGTTTTGGTAACCGCCAACACTGCCGGCCGACTTCACCACGTCATAGTCGTCCGATTCGCCACCAAAGTACGACGCTGCATAACGAGCTTCGGCGCGTTCTTGTGTCTGGAACAAGCCCCAGTACTGACCATTGATGTACAAGTGGTAGTAGTTACTGCGTGTATAGGGCTGGCCCATCTGCCCTTGGACATCGCGAGAGAATACGTCGCGGAGAAACGTGTTTCGACCATCACCTTGGAATGACCATGAGTAGTTCTGCGCCGTTCGTAGATCCACTTTTTCGAAGTACTCCGCACCCTCGTCACCATACAAAGGGAACTCGAGGTTGCCATCACCGTAGTCTTCGCGGAAGAAGAATCGGAAAGCGTGCTTCGGATTGCCGCCTGATCGACTGAAACCGCCCCGAACGCGAATGCCCATATCATGGACAAATCCTGTTGAACCATCCGGATTGATCAGTTCCAGCGAGGCCGGGCGTTCCCAGTCTCGACCATGACTGCGTGCATTCGTATAGATGCCGCGATCTGAACTGAGGAAGTCATCCAGGTCCATGACGACAGACATGGTTGGGATCTGCGTCAACGCATCCTTCATCTGAGGACCCCAGACTTCGTCCTGGGTAATGTCGGCATCCATGCCGTAGTTCAGACTTTGTCCGTTCGAACTGGTGCGCCAGCCCTCGGGCCGGTTGTTTTGCGTGATGACATCATCCAAGAACAGATAGGTGGCCGTGGCGGTCTCTGACGGTTCCAATTGCTCGCCAAACGATCTGGCACGAAGTGTTGTCGTGCTGTCGATCGTGATGGGGCCTTCGTAGACGACGCCGTTTTCCTCGGTGGGTTCAGAGCCATCCACCGTGTAGCGGATTGTTGTGCCACGTTCAGCCATCAATTCCGTCTCAAATGCTGCTTCATAGAAACCGTGAGGCTGCGTGATGCTTACGTCATCAAGCAAGAATCCCAACGAGCCGGCTGTGTCGTTGGCGCTCCCTGGTGTCGGATCACGAAAATACAGGGGTTCGTCACCGCGATCGACTTTGGTTTGCAAGACCTCTGCGGTTAGCAGAAACTCTTGACTGTCCACAGCTTCGTTAAAGCCTTGGATCGCAAGCAAGTTTGAACCGGCCTGCAAC
>CAYQMZ010000246.1:0-6389 GCA_964418725.1 uncultured Pirellulaceae bacterium | reverse complement strand
ATTTCTTGACCGTTTAGTTACGCCACAAAGCCGTCGTCTTATCGCATCTTCAAGGCCAGTGACTCAAGCGACTCTGGATCTTCAACATCGAAAGGAATACGCACGTAGGCGGTCGAGGCCTGATTCGCCATCTGCGATGAGAGGTCTGTTTGCACCAATCCAGCAAGGCGAACGTCGCCACCGCTGGGACTAGTACGAACCTCAAGTCCACCCGACTCTACATCGCCAATCAGTTCAAAGTCTGCCCGCGCGGAGAATCCAGTGAACTCTCCCATCGTCGCGGACAACTCGAGCGTCGCGCCCAAGACGTATTCGAAATAGATCAGCTCGATCGTATGAGGTCCGGCTTCTAGCTCGACCGTCCCCACGGCATCCGTTGGAGAATCAAACGTCAGCGTGTCCTCACGAATCACCGACTCGCCGTCGATCCAAACTTGCACACCATCGTCGCTAAATGTGTGAAAAGTCCAAATGCCGCTCTCGGGAATGTTGATCGTCCCGTTGGCTCGCACAACAAAGAAGTTGTCGTCTTTCAGTTGAGCTGGATCAAATCCTTGCTCGACAAATTCAGCGATCTCCTCTGGAGTAAAACACGACTCCAGCAAATTGTTGCCTGGGAACTCGAGGTTGTCATTTCGAAATCTTCCGCGGCTTCCTCCTCCATCCTCGTCTTGGAAGTTGATGGTGGGGACAACCTCTGGATCAACAACAATCCTTGTTTCGTCGTCGCTGTACCTGCCCTCTCCGTTCAGGAGTTGTGTAGCCTCCGAAAGGTTTTCGAAACCGAATGCGATGTCGCGAACCTCTTGCACGGTGAATCCAGGAACGGTTTGCTGGTAGCCAACCGCCGCCTGACCATCCAACCAACTGCTGTCGTCAAACGTCGGTTCATACCAAGTTGCGTCCACCTCTTCCGTCGGAACCAAAACCTTGGCCGCCGAATCACCGGTCACGAACCGCGTCGTTTCGACCGATTGAGGATAGCCGTACGAAACGTCGGTGACCTGCTGTGGATACTCCGGCGCGAACTCCGATACGATTTCAACGGAGGCAGCATCAGTGCGCCGCGTCAATGCAAAGTACTCGCCCCCGGCAGAGAGTCTGAAGTTTGTGTGCATCTGCTCGCCAGCTTCGGCTCGGTCCTTGCCCGATGCGAATACGACAGTCGCCTCGCCGGCCTGAAGGTCGTGCGACGGAAACTGCCACTTGGTTAGCTCGTCTTGGTCATCCGTCAGGAACCAGTCCGACAGGTTCACGCTATCGGGGCCAGCGTTGTAGATTTCAACCCAGTCAGGGTCGTCGCCGTCCTCGTCCAAGAACGAGTCATTCGACGCGACGAATTCCGAAATGTACACGTCTGCGGCGAGCAACTGACGCGGCTCAAGCAACTCAAGTCGGCTGGTTCTTGAAGAAGTAACTTGACGGAGTAGTTTCGATTGCAGCAATGTCTGACGTCTCATTCTTTTCCCTGTTCTTTGCCCGAATTTGTTGTCTTCTTCGAATATGACGTTCTGTCATACTCTCGCAGGTCGGCAACTCAAAAGCAATCGACTTTGGCGACGCGGATTGCTTGGTTGATCATGTTGTGACTTGCTAACGCGCCGCCGATTTCCGTAGTGCCCGCAATTGCAGTGGGTTAAGTGCCCTGAATTCGGCTGCAGACGACTTGGCAGTTGTTGGTAGGACCTGATTTGCGGTGAGGTTTCGGTCGTGGAAACCACGACGCGAGACCCATTCTATGGAGTATTCGAACCCGCTTTTGCGTAGTTGGAAAAAAGTGCGGTTAGTTTCGAAAGTAGTTCGCGAACGTCATCGTGTTGCTACGGCGCAATACTCTACTTGGTTCTGAGTGATAGCCCATGCAGGCAAACGAAAGACATCACACTTGCATATCCATGGAATTATTTGATTCAATTCAGCCTGTTGCGTTACCCTTGGACGTGAGACAGGGGAGATATCCGAGGCATGATAACAGTGGATCCCACGCCATCGCGTACGCATGATCGTACGGGAACGATTTCTTCTAGCCTGCTTGTTGGCGTGCGATCTTTTCGCGCGGACGCGTGGCGGCGACTCGTGCATATCTACGGCCCACTGGTATACCACTGGTGTGTGAAAGCAGGGCTCACTCGGCAGGATGCGGAGGACCTAGGGCAAGAAGTCTTCCGCGCGGTTGCCGCTCGTATTGAGACATTCCAACGTAAGACTGCTAGCGATACGTTCGGCGGCTGGTTGAGAACGATCACTCGGCACAAAGTCGCCGATCATTGGCGGAAGCGTTCTCGCCAACCAAATACGGTCGACTCGCCTGAGTTGCTCCAGTCCCTGTCGTCTGCCTCCGATGCGGCCAATCCATTGCTTGAGGCGACGTCGCCGGCTGAAGAACAGGCCGAGATCCGTGGGATCGTCTACCATCGCGCCTTAGAGCTCATTCGGACCGAATTTCGCGAATCGTCTTGGAAAGCGTTTTGGGGCACCGCCGTCGAAGGACGTGCCACTGCAGATGTGGCTGCAGATTTGAACATGACCGCGATGGCTGTCCGCAAAGCTAAGTCCCGAGTGCTTCGTAGGTTGCGGGATGAGTTCGAAGGACTGGGCGAGATGGATGATGCGTAGGTTGAGGCTCGCCGGGCGAGATGGAGTTACGTCCAGGGATACCCGAAGGACTCGTAGCCTCGTCCACTACGGTGTTGTGGCGCTAAGAAAAAGCTCGGTTCCCGAATGGAAACCGAGCTTTCAGTACGTCAACTTGATCAATCAAACATTACTGCACGAAGTTCAGATCGAGCACCCCGAGGGATGCACCGAAACTGATCAACGGGTTAATGCCCTGCGTGAAGATCAGGTCGACGATGTCGTCAACTCGCTGAATTGGACGCTTCGGAATCAGGACAATGTCCGAATCTCGCAGGAAGATTTCGTCCGCCGGTGTGGGATGCTGCCCATACAAAGCCCCGGCAAGGTTCAGCTTAGTTGCGACTAGACGCCAGTCGTCAGCGCGACGGAACACGATGATTTCTCGTAGATCTCCGCCGGTATCCCAGCCGCCAGCAAGTGCTACAGCACCCATGACTGTGGTTGGTCGTACCAGATCAAAGCGACCAGGTTGGTTCACTTCGCCTAGTACATAGATGAATGTTGGAGCACGCTGCGTCAGGATTGGCGTCACTTCGATGCCGCGGAATCCAGCCTGAGCGTATCGCTGATCAATCTCAAACTTGGCTTCTTCAAGCGACAAGCCTTGGACGCAAACCGATCCCAGTGCAGGCGGCTGAATGGTGCCGTCAGGGCTGACCGTCAATGCGATCGATTGACCACCACTACCCTGCCGAGCGTCAACCGCGTTACGCAGGTCTTCCAGTCGAGTATTTACTTGCAGTGGCGTTACTGTCCACAACGCGAACTTGTACCACTTCTTCGACTTCTCTTGGATCTCTTCCCGAAGCTGCTGGACGGTTCGCCCAGCCGCTCGCACTTGGCCAATCAAAGGCAGAGTGATATTTCCGTCAGGAAGGATGACAAGATTTCGCGAGAACCCAGAACTTGGCTGCTGCCCGTTTGCGTCAGCTCCGCCACCACCGCCGGTTAGCGTTTCGCCTTCGACAAGCATCGAGTCGCCCACGTTGAATTCGTATTCGTTCGGATTCAACTCACGAGTCAGTCGGTAGACCAACGTTACTTGATCATCAACGCGAAGTCGGTAACGCGTGACGTGATGCGGTCTGTGTGGCCCGATGTATTCGCCCTGGCCGTACTGCTCGAATTGCATCTTGCGTTTTTGTCGCCAGCGTCCATTGTCGCAGCAACACTTACCGGCTTCGTCGACGCCACATCTCGGACACATTGCCGTTCGATTGCGTGTTGAGATGTTGGGGCCGCAGCTTGGATTCGCCGCTGAAACGACCGACACCGTACCCGTGTAGGCGTCTTGGCCCACCGCTTCGGCACCGTAAATGATTCCGGCCTGAGCAGCGCCAGACTGCATGGATGTTTGCACCGTGGCTGGTCTGCCGAAGACTCGCTCATTGGCAAGAACCAAACCATTTTGCAATTGCTTCAGTGGCTTGCCAAAACTTGGCGGTGCTGCAAAACGAGTCGAAGAGGGTCGACTAGCCATGCGGGCCTTTGCCTTGCCTGGAACCTGAGCCGTTACCGTGCTCGCCAGCAACATGGTTGCCGTGCATCCCAGAACTAGCAGTCCCTGCTTTGATCTTCTCGTTATCACGTTCACGTGAATACTCCATTATTCTCGTTGGAAACGCCAACCGTGGCGTTCTAGCCTGTGTCCGCTGCGACACGGACGTTTCTCAATGTCACGAAGTAACCCGTGGGACCAGGTCTCCGAAAACAGCTCTTTGAGTTGTCGTTTTCGGTGGCGTCTTTAGGGCTTCGCACAAAGTTGCGAAGCAGCGTGCAAGCTAGAAGAGTCGAGGCGTACGAAAGACTCTTCCAGCCTGCAAGCGTTGCTTCACTTGGAGACTACTTGTTGCCACCGAATGGCCAAAACGACTTGCGGTTTGCAGTCTTCGTTGGCAGCGAACCACGAACAGGTGTCTGGTTGCTTGGTGTCACAGCGGGCTGCGTCGCGACATTCGGGAGACTTGCAGTTCGCGTGACCTGCATGTTGGAATCAGCGTTCATCGCCATGAAGGCATCAGCTTTCACCCATTCCACCTTTGGTTGGTTCGCCACGAAAGGCGTCCGAGGCTTTGCAGCAAGCGTGCGTGACGCTTGCGATTCTGCGATTCGTGCCTCATTGGTTTTGCCAACTCGTCGGTAGATGTTGGCCAAGTTCTTCCAAGCCGTTGGCTCTGGCGAGTACTTCACGCAGTGTTGCAGGGCTGAAACTGCATTGTCAAACTTGCCGTAGCGAGCCAGCAATACACCCAACTCGTTCGCTGCGGCATAGTTGCGTTGGTCAACCAGGATCGAAGTCTGATACAGCATCAGTGAACGATTGGCTCGTACCTGAGGAGCACTTGTCGAAGCGGTATCCTTCGAAGCTTCCAATCGGCCAAGACCGTAAAGTGCTTGTGAAGCGAAACCGTCGTTGCCAAGTGCCATCGTGAACTCTTGCTCGGCATAGGCCATGTACTCACGCACACATTGGCGAGGCGTCAAACGTCCGGCGTCCGCATTTGCCAAGACAGGAGTCTTGTGGCCACCCAAAACCATGAACAAGTTCACGTCTTCGTCGGGCTTCGCTGATGTCGGATAGAAGTCGACAGCTTCCTCGTAGGCTGCCAAGGCATTTCGCAGGGCAGTCGTGTGTCGTGTGGAGAAAGTCTGGTCGTCCAGCGAGCGAGCGATGACACGCAGAGCTTGAACGAAGCGAGCTCGAGCTGAATAGTGAGCTCGACGCTGGATCAATTCGAAACCAAGCTGAACGGCCTTTTGAGCCTGAGCTTTGTCCGATGCCGTGGCTTGTGTGGCATGCACTTCTGCTTCCGCAGTTTGATTGCTTACGTTTACTGTGCGAATGTCCACAGGAGCCCAACCGCCGTTGGCTTTGGGCTGCGCGACCGAACGCTTCACAACCGATTGCGTTGGTTTCGCCGCGGCAGCTTTCGCTGGGCCGACATTTGTCACGGGATAGTTGTACGTGCCAGGCTGGCGTAGTGGTGTTTCAACGGTCGTCGAACGAGTATCCGCCACGTATTGGATGCCTTTGTTCTGTGTCGCCGGACGAAGTTCCAAGGCCGCCTCAGATTCTTGAGCTACCTGAAGCTGTTCTTGGTAGAAGTCCTGCTTCATGGTCGGCGGGGCTTCTTTGCGAGCCACGTGAATCACTGGTTCGTCGTACGAGACCAGCGATCCAGCGGATGCATCGGGCGTGGCGTCTACGACCATCACTTGGTCAGATACGTCGGCCGCCTTGCTGTCTTGCAGAGGCTCAGCCGTCGTCGTCTGAGGTTCGATCGAAGCTTCCTTGACCGCGGCGGGCAACTGGGCGGCTTCGGTTTGAGCCGCACTGCGAGCTCGTTCGAAGTCGGCCGCAGACATCCGTCGGACGAAGTTTAAGCTTGGCGTTGACGCAACTTCAGCTTCAGATTGAAGCAATGCTTCACTGCTCGTCACCGCTACCCCGTCGGTGACTGCTGGAATTTGATTGGTTTCGGATGCAGTTGCGTCGACCGCAGGGCCCGAAACGAAGAGTCCAATGGCGGGTAGTGCTAGCGCAAACACCCGGGCTTTAAGCGAGTCCATCGAGCGAACAATCCTTTGTTACTGGTCAGAATTTACCGTCCGTGCGTCGTTTCCATGACTAATCACGTAGTCTACGACAGTGACAGCATCGACATCAGATAGCCACGCAATTCAAGCATTCCTGTCACCGATAGCATCTGAGGCTCACCAACCGCATGCATGATCGGACTAACTGATACCAG
>CAYQMZ010000245.1:6522-9621 GCA_964418725.1 uncultured Pirellulaceae bacterium | reverse complement strand
AGTCGAAAGAGCCAAAAGATGGAAGTACTCGCCGATGATGATCGAGTCCGACTTTTCCACCAACGCCTCAAATTGCCTGTGCAACTCTTTCAGGTCGTTGTCCAACTTTTCTTGAGCGTTTGTAAAGAGTTCGGCAGCTTTTCCTCCCTCATCCTTCGAAGTTTCGGAGAGGAAGCCCTCATAGCTTTCAATGATCGACGCCAGCAACGCTTGAGTGTCTTCTGGATTCGTGTGCTCCAATCGAACTCGCAAGACCTGCGCGTCCTTGGATGCTCCCTCACCACCACGGCTTACGCTCAAGTTTTTCTTGATGTACTGAACGGCATTTTTGCGGAACAGCGGGCTATCGACCTCCAAGCCGGCCACACCACTCAACTGCGATTTAAGCGATTCTCGTTCGATGAACGTTCCGCCTGCCTCGTCGTTCGCAAGCAATGCTTTCCTGATCACCTTTGGTGATGTCATGATCTGCATGTGGGTGGCGAGCAATTCTTCGCCGACATTGGCTTGCATCCCAAGGCTGTCACCACCCGAACTTGCTGAAGTGACTCGAGCATCCTTCGGCATGACCATCACGACTCCGTTCGACTCGTAGCGAGTCTTCGCCGTGAAGCAGTAGGCGGCAGCCAAACCAATCCCGGCTATGGAGCCGAGGATGATCAACGGAAACCGCCGACGCAGAACTTCAAAAATATCAATTTGAAGTAGATCTGAGTTTTTCGAATCAGTGGACATATGTGAGTGATTCCAGAAGCAATGATCGAAAAAAACCGAGTTCAAGGAAACGCAACAGCATAGCGTTCAAATTACCCGGCGTAAAATTATTCCGTATGTAGGATTTCTCGAACGGTACGGAACACCACCTGTCGGAGCAAATACATAACTCGCAGGTGAAGTATTCCGCAACCAACGTGCCAAGCACGGTCCTTCTTCAACTCACCACGACTTTCTTAGACAGTTGGGCAAAGTGCTTTCCTTTGGCCACGAAATGCAACGACAATTAACCCCGTGATGAGGCAAAAAGTCATCCAAGTCGCTGGCTCAGGTACCGCCTGAGGATCTGTACCTCCTAATCCTTGCGTGTCAAAGTTTGCCTCGATTGCGCCGATGCGGTAGCCATCCACGCCAGGCACGATCGAGAACTCGGTGGTTCCACTACTCGCCCCACCGGCGACTTCGATCACAGGATTCGAATATCCAACGAAAGTCGCGCCAGGGGTGACGTTAGCAACGGTGAACGTCAATCGCTCGAATGCTGGGCCACTTGCGGCGGCAACTTCCTCAACTGCACCCGTATCCGGTGTGCTCAACCCGTCTCGAGTATTGGCACCCAGTCCTCCCGCGTTGCCAAATACCATCCCCGTCAAACCGGAAACGGAAGCACCGGAAGAATCGATCCAATCCAACGTTACGACCACGTCAAAGTTGACGACAGAACTTGAGTTGGGGTCGGTGAAGGTTTGGCCGAGCGTAAACGTCTCGTCTGCGCTATTCCCCATCAAAACGCCTTTGAAATCGACAACGTGGGTCGCAGCCGCTCCATGGGCAGTGCCTGAAAAACAGGCAACGCTCGCTACAAAACACGCAGCAATGAGCTGTCGACTGCCAAAACGGAACCTGCTGGGAAGAGTCTGCTCTCTGTTCATTTTTTACCTCAAGGTCTAGGGCCGCCTGCGGCCATTAGTCACTGATGTTCGAAGAGGGACGGAGCCCAACATTCGACTATGAACAGAGGCCGGAACCTTTAAAGCGAAAACCGCTTCGTCGATGGCGATTCAAAAGAGAGCTGTTGAACTGTGCGGATTATGCCGATCGACGGACTCACGACCGCACTTCCGTCGCGCCGTTTTGCGTCACGGAGAATCAGAAGCCTGCCGCATCCCGCTTCGCGAATGGTCCCAACGGTAGGGTAATGCCGGTTGTACCGGGCGAGTGAATTCGTTTTCACGGCTCGTGGCAAAGATCCGATGCTCTTACTGTCGCAACCAGCAAAAGCTGAAATTTTGCTAGCTCCCCGCCAACACTGTCATTGCATGCATTTAGTCGGATCTGGAATAAGCATGAATCGCCTAACCATCAAGCTAACCGCGGGATTCGCCACCCTCGTGCTCGTTCTCAGCATGGGTTGTACGGGTCTCTCCCACCTTCGCAACGACCTAGCGATTCAAGGGATGGCGAAGCGATCTTTCGCTCGTCAACAATGCGATCGCAGTATTACGCCCTACTCACGCGACTACGAGCGTGGGTGGCGTCAGGCCTACTACGACATTTCTCGGGGTCTTGATGGTTGTCCACCAAGCGTTCCACCGGAGACCTACTGGTCGACCAAGTACCAGTCGCAAGAAGGCTGCAAACACATTGTGTCATGGTACGACGGCTACCGAACAGGAGCTGCCGCAGCACTGGCCGAATGTCGTGGTAGCTTCAGCAAGATCCCGGTCATGGCCAACTGCACTCGCCCCAGTGCTGTTGATTGCAATGCGGTAGAACCGCTCCGACACATGGAGGCTCCTGTCTGGGATACGGTTAACCGCGAGCAGAGCGTAGACGCCTCCGACGAACAGCAGCCAGTTGTTCAAGCCGAAGAACCAATGCTCGATCGCTGGACGATGCCACAGCTTTCCGTCAGCAGCGGCGTTGCAACGCGAACGCCGGGTAAGATCGACCAAGCAACAGACCTTCCAGAGCCAGAGACTGCCGGGCCCGCCAGCCTGGAACAACAATCTCCCCAAGAAGTCCTGAACCCCTTCGCGACGCCGGTGGTTCTCACAAACAACGAGCCGACTCCACAGTTCACCGAAACCGTGGCAAGTCAGACGCACGCCATCGAGCGGGTGTCAGCAGAATCTGACGCCGAGACACTGTTCCCGATGTCATCCCGCCAGAGCCAGCGTCTCCCCGCTGCCCAATAGTCGCCGTACGCGACCCTCGTCTCTCTCAGAATCCAATCCATTCGACTTACCGCAGAACGATAGGCATGAGCATGGAAGCCCAACGCCACTCTTCAAAACTCATCTGTCTCCTTGCTGGAATGCTCCTTTGTTGCCAGGGCTGCGTCCAAGGAGTGATGTCGCACCGGGCGAGGATTAAGACCAACGC
>CAYQMZ010000245.1:0-6512 GCA_964418725.1 uncultured Pirellulaceae bacterium | reverse complement strand
TCGGCTGCCTGCCGAGCTGCGAGCCCCAGCACGCGACAACCTTGTGCCGCTGGATTTCACCAAACTACGTCGGGCTCCTCTTCGCGAGCACGTAATCGGTGCCGGTGACGTCCTGGGCGTTTATGTCGAAGACGTCCTATCTGTTCCAGACGAACTCCCCGCCGTGACCTATACGCCACAACGCGAGGGCACGCGAGTCATCAGCACTCCCAGCGTGGGACATCCACTGACAGTCAGCCAAGCGGGCTCGATTGTGCTACCTATCGTCGGCGAACTAAACGTTAAAGGGCTAACTCTACCTCAGGCACTGAAGCGTATCCGCCAAACGTTTGAAGACGAGTCGATCATCACCGACCAGACGTACGTTTCCTTGGATCTAATCCGAGCTCGGACAGTTCAGGTCTTCGTCCTTCGGGAAGACGCCACGACGTCCAACGTAACGCAGCAAACGCGTGTTGCGAACGTTCTAGCTAAACGCGGTAGTGCCCGAGCCCTGGACTTGCCCGTTTTCGAAAACGACGTCCTGCACGCCATTACGGAATCCGGCGGTCTACCCGGTGTCGACGCTTTCAACGAGATCTGGGTCCTCCGTGGGGGTCGCATGTCTGAAGAAGAGCGACTGGATTTGCTGAGCCAGTTGGAAACAGATCCTGACGGAGCATTTGCCGGTGCACACCAAAGCCAGTTTGTGCGCATCCCGTTGCGAGTCTGCCCTGGTCAACAGCTACCATTTTCGCCTTCGGATGTGATCCTGGAAGACGGTGACGTCGTGTTCATCGAGTCCCGCGACATCGAGTTCTTCACCACTGGTGGTTTGATTGGCGGCGGTAAGTACGCGATTCCCCGTGATCACGACGTAGACATCCTAGAAGCAATCGCTATCGCCAACGGAAACGTGGTCGGTCCATCAGGGAACGCCACAGCAACCAACTTCCGCAGCGGTCCAGGTAACATCGTCGCCCCAACGGACGTCGTTGTCCTTCGCAAGCTGCCCAACGGCGAGCAAGTCAAGATTCTCGTCGATCTCCGTGTCGCAATGAACAACCCCCATGAACGGATCGCCGTGATGCCGCGAGACATGATCATCTTGCGTTACAAGCCCTCCGAGTTGATATCCAACATTGCTTTGAACTTCATCAACTTCAATTACCAGTTGCCGAACTAGACCTGCCGAGACGTCAGCCAAGACTTGCACCCAGATCGTCCCATCCCTTCCCACTTCCGCTCGCAGTCCCATCTCCAAGAGCGAGACATTGCCATGCCCATCCTAGCCACAAGAACTTTGTCAATCACCGCGTTTGTGCTCACCACATGGTTTGCAAACGCACCAGCAATGGCCGAGCAGGGGAGTGAGCCGACCGCGAACTCCACCGAGATAAAGGTGGATGCCTCTGGCGCAGAGAATGCAACTTCCGAGCCGAGTCGTCCAGTTGTGACGCTTGCATCCAGCCCCAACAAACTACGCCGAACTATCCAACAGCGTCGGCGAGTTTCGGTTCGCGCAACCACACGTAAGAGCCAGCGGACGGCATCCAACAGCCCGTTGAGACCGGTAACTTCGTCTGCCAGCGACGTGCAAATTCTCAATGGACTGCCTCTGCCGAGCGAGCCACTGCCAACTCCTACACCGAGCAGCACCGAAGTTCGCTCGCCCTCCGAACAGCCAAAACTCCTAACGACCGTTTCACCCGTGATTCCAGAGCCGCTGGTAGAATTACCTACTCCGCCTGCGACCAGCTTTCAGCCCGTCGACGTAAAACAAAGCCCGTCGGCTAAACCGGTTCCAACCAACGAACCAACCGTCAGCCTGGCAACGCGGCCAACCAACACTCCCGTTGATTCGGCAAGCACGCCTCAGCCCGAAGTCCCATTCGCTGAAGCCGTGGCTTCTCCGCTGGATACGTCGTCCGCCGTCGTAGCTGATGAGCTTGACACAGCGGCGGCCCAACCTGTCTTGGTGGCCGTCAAGCCCGTTCGCCCGATTGCAGCTCGTCCGGCGGAAGTCTCGCCGCCTGTTGCCACGGCAGAACAGCAACCAGCCCCCAACCTGCCGCAATCGTTCGCAGTCCCCGCGTTACCGCCAATGATTCCGGAGCCAACCAACAAGCCGCCATTCGCGGAACCGGTCCAGCTCGAGCCACAGCCTGTGCCGAGCGTTGTTTCCACTCCACAACCGCTGGAGTCACTCAACACTTCAGTTGCTCCGATCGAGGAAAACACTGAGCCCATCCTCGAATTCGCTCAGGCACCTACGACCTACATCAATTCTTACTCAGTGCCATTTGTTCCGGAGAGTGCACTTTCTGGCAGCATGTTGGTAGAAGACTACCAATTGCCAAACCTGTTCTCACACAAGCACAACGCTGTTGGCCAAAGTCGCACCAATTGGCCTTGCAACAGTTGCGGGTTGGACGTTTGTGAGTGCAACCCTGTCAAATGGCGATTCCGAGGCGACCAGATCTTCCTGCACCGATCGAGAGCGGATGGCTTTGCAATTCCACTGGTTCGCAAGTTCGGAAATGGAATTCGTCCCACCATTGATTGCAATGCCGATGCGATCTCGATGGGTACACGAGGCTCACGACGCTTCACATTGATCCGCGACAACTTGTGCGACGGCTGCGACTTCGAAGCAACCTACTACATGATCGACCAGTGGAACGGAGAAGACAGCGTCAACGGTGACGTTGGTGTCGTCGGCTTCGATCGACTTGGGTTTGGCCGAGCATCGGTTCGCTACGAATCACGAATGCAGAACGCAGAAGCGAACGTCTACCGCAACCTGAACAACTGGACGCAGTTCTTGATCGGATTCCGCTGGCTGCAATTCGACGAGTTCGCAGCGGTCAACGCCGTCACAGACGTTGTCCCCCTGTTCGACCAACGAGCGGATACGACAAACAACCTGTATGGTGGCCAGATCGGTTTCCGCCGCTCGCTTTGGGATCAAGGCGGTGCACTCACGGTGAATGGAACGTTCAAAGGCGGTGTCTTCAACAACCACATCGAACGAACGACGTTCGGATTCGGTACGACTCCACTAGACAAGAATCAAGCTGCGTTCGTCGGCGAGATCGACATCGACATGAACATCTTGCTTTCACGTTGCTGGTCACTGAACCTTGGCTACCAATTCCTCGGCGTGACGCGTGTCGCCGAAGCACTTGACCAGTTCTTCAGCCCAGACGCAATCTACGACGACGGCGAGCCATTCCTACACGGATTCCGAATCGGCCTAACCCGCACTTGGTAAGAGTTGCCCCCGAGACGACGACGCAATACCCTGCGTCGTCGGGCTTCGCCAAATGTGACTACGGAGTAAAGTCGTCGTCGACACGGACGGCGTTGAGAAACTCGGCAAGCAGGTCAGCTGCCGAGTCCAGGTCGTCCAGCGAAATCGTTTCCACGGCTGAGTGCATGTAACGATTCGGGATCGCGACCAACCCCGCGGCGACCCCACCCCGGGTCACCTGCAAAGCGTTCGAGTCATTCGGCGCCGCTCTTCCCAACGCGGCTCGCTGATAACTGATGCGACAATTCGACGCGACATCGAACAGCTTTGACGCAACTCGCGGATTCATGTTCGGCCCGCGGAATACGACCGGTCCGTCGCCCAACTGAATGTTGCCTTGTTTTCTGCGGTCGATTGTTGGGCAGTCCGTTGCGTGCGTCACGTCGACGGCAATCCCCACATGCGGGTCAATGTGAAAGGCACTCGTCTTCGCCCCACGCAAACCAATTTCTTCAGCCACCGTCGAAACGGCGAACGCGGCACAGTCTAGTTTGGGACCGCACCGACGCAGTGCTTCCATCACTACCCAGACCCCCGTGCGGTTGTCCATCCCAGGTGCGTTCGCCAGATTGTTGAGCATTGGCTGAAAGCCCAGTTCGAGCGTGACCGGGTCGCCGATCTCAACCTTCTCACGCGTCTCTTGTTCGGATCGTGAACCAATGTCCAGCCAGAGGTCCTCCAGCTTGACGACCTGCTTCCGCTCGTCGTCGTTCAGCAAGTGAATTGGCTTTCGAGCGATGACTGCGGGAATCCCGCCCCGATCTGTCCAGATAATCATCCGTTGGCCAATCAGCTGCTGAGGATCCCAACCTCCAATGGTCTGAGCGTAGACAAAGCCCAGTTCGTCAATGTGAGAGACCACCATTCCGATCTGATCACAGTGACCAGCCAACATCACACGCAGTTTCGAACCCGTATTCCGACCGACCATCACGTTCCCGTGCAAATCCGTCTCCACAGCATCAGCGAAATCCGCCACATAGTCGCGAACAACCTGTTGGATTTTCTGTTCATAGCCGGAAGGTCCGGGCGTTTCGACCAATCGCTTCAAAAACTCAAGTGGTTTGCTGTCCAACTTACCGATCCTATATATGATTGGCTCTCGCCCTGAGCGTCCGGCTGTCCACACAGTAGCGGGATACTCATGTTCCTTGACCCCTACGCGCGAAGCCCTACTATACTCGATTCTTCTTTTTCGCGCACGAAAGGCCTAACGTGTCTGCCACGAAAGTTGCAATTGTCGGACTTGGAACCGTCGGTTCCGGTCTTGCTAAAATCCTGCTGAAACGATCAAGCCATGTGGCACGGCAGGCCGGCGGTGAAGTCGAGTTAGCGAAAGTCGTCGTCCGCGATCTCGCGAAGAAACGCCAAGTCGAATTACCCGACGCGATCGTGACGGACCAGATAGCCGACGTCATTAACGACCCCGACATTAAGATCGTTGCACAATTGATCTGTGGCCTGGAACCGGCTCGAACGATCATGCTGCAATTGCTTGAGGCGGGCAAAGATGTTGTCAGTGCTAACAAAGCCCTAATCGCTGAACACGGCGAAGAGCTGTTCACCAAAGCCAGAGAACTTGGACGCTCGATCGCTTTCGAAGCCTCAGTTGCTGGCGGCATTCCGATTATCGCCAACATCAGCCAATGTCTATCCGGCAACCAAATTTCTTCGCTGCGAGGAATTCTCAACGGCACAAGCAACTTCATCGTGTCGCAGATGGAGGAAAAGGGCAAAGATTACGGGGCCGCTTTGAAAGAAGCACAGGACCTGGGTTATGCCGAGGCAGATCCGGCGATGGACGTAGACGGAACAGATGCAGCGCAGAAGCTCGCCATTCTGTCACATCTCGCATTCGGAGCACGTCCGGACTGGTCGAAGATTCCTCGCGAGGGCATCGATCAGCTAACCATCAATGACATCCAAAGTGCGTCGGAACTTGGCTATCGTATTAAGCTACTGGCCGTTGCCGAACTACACCACGACGAAGCATCCGGAAACAACGAGCTGGAATTGCACGTGTCGCCCAACCTGGTTCGCAAAGGAACGCCGCTGGCAGAAGTCAGGGGTGCGTTCAATGCCGTTAGCGTCGTCGGCGATGCCGTCGGCCCAGTCTTTTACCACGGGCAAGGGGCAGGGCAGATGCCCACCGCGTCGGCCGTGGCAGCAGACCTGATCGATTTGGCGGTCGGTCGTGCAAAGATCACGTTCGAAACCGCCAAACTCTGGGGCAACGAAAAGCCTCTCGTGGGCCTAAATGACCCAGACCAAGCGTCTAGCCGGTACTACCTAAGGGTCATCGTCCGGGACCAACCGGGAGTTTTAGCCGAAATCGCCTCGGCGCTCGGAGAACATTCGGTTTCAATCGCCTCAATGCTGCAACAAGAAGCAGACCACACGGCCCAGCCCGGTGGAGTTGCAGACGGCTCGACACCCGTGGTTTCGCTCGTCATCATGACGCATGCGGCATCTGCTGGAGCCATGTCGAAAGCCATCGCAAAGATCGACGAGCTTGATTCTGTGCGTGGTGAAAGTGTGCGAATCCGAGTCCTCGACTAGACTTCGCCAGCAGGCTTCCCATACAGCAATGCCACACCATCGGCGGCACAGCTCCCGACGGACTGTGGGCTCGTTGGCAGCCACACAACTCCGGCTTCGCATTTCACTCGCGAGTCAAACAAATGAAATACGTAATTGTCATTCCCGACGGATGCGCGGACGAACCCCAAGAAGCGTTGGGCGGCAAGACGCCTCTGCAGGTCGCTAAAATTCCAGCAATGGACGCGGTCGCGGCTCGAGGCATCGTTGGCGAGTCCAACAATACCCCAACGCACCTGCCGGCCGGTTCCGCTGTTGCGAATCTCAGCCTGCTAGGATACGACCCGAATCAGTATTTCACCGGGCGGGCTCCGTTAGAAGCCGCGGCACAGGGCATTGAACTGGCCGATGAAGACTGGGCGATTCGCTGCAACCTCGTCTGCGTGCAAGACCAGACCATGAAGAGCTTCACCGCTGGCCACATTTCCAGCGACGAAGCCAAAACACTGCTGCAGGATTTGCAACAGGAAGTCGGTGAGCATCTTGAGTTTAAACCCGGCGTGAGTTATCGAAACCTGCTGCTGTTCCGTGGTGCCGAAGTTGTCCCTCCGTTCTCCATGGACACGCGCTGCACTCCACCACACGACCTGACTGACAAGAGCATCAGGGATGACTTCCCGCG
>CAYQMZ010000244.1:0-9634 GCA_964418725.1 uncultured Pirellulaceae bacterium | reverse complement strand
GTCACTACGTGAGCCAAGCAACCGAAAACGCGTTTCCAGGCCAGCATTCTGAATCCACGTGCTCAACTCGACGTTGCTCGCAACACAGTTATTTCCGGCGATGACAAAATACGCATTCGGCCAATCGGCTGCCAAACGGCGAGCCACCTTTACGAATTGCGATTGGCCCTTGTGCGGATGAAATCGACCACACATCCCCAGTACAAGGCTGTCTTGCGGCAAATTCAATTCGCCGCGAATTCGCGATCGTTCGTCTGGCAGCGGGCAAAACCGATCTGTCTCGAAACCGTTTGCGATCACCTGCATCTTCTGACGCTCGTAACCAGCATCAGCATGAACATCGACCGAGGCATGCGCATTCAACAGAATTCGGTCCGGAACCCATCCGGATAAACGGCCACACAATCGAGCTGACCGCAGCACGTTTTTCGAATCGATGCTTGGATCCAGCGTCGCGTGCCGCACGTTCCAGACCACCGCGGCCTTGGTCGCCAGCCTAGCGGCCACACCTCCACAAAGATCCGCGTGGTACGCCCAAGTCTGAACGACGTCCGGCCGGAAACTGCGAAGCGTCTTCACGAATCCAGCAAGCCGCATTGGTCGCGGCTTCCTGTTTTGCACGCAGTTCACAGCGTGCACAGGAACTCCTAGTCGTTGAATTCGCTCACCAATCTCGCCACAGCGCATGAGTGAAATGACTTTCATCTCATGACGACTCGAGAGCTCCGAAACAATCTTGCACAGCATTGTTTCGGTGCCACCGAACTCGGTGTTGTGAATCACGTGGCAGACACGTAATGGTTTCATCGGACATCCTTGTCTCTAGCAGGCGACATCGACACCGAGTGCCTGTCTGATTTCAACTTACCGACGAATCACAATCGAGAGCCACTTAGTTTCGGACTCCCAAGGTCGGACGGATTGCGACGCGCCAGACTGGCGGGACGTGCACGCTGAGGATCCACCAAAACGCTGTAGATCGTCAGCACGAACATGGCCACGACGAACATCGCTCCCCAAACAAGAATCCAGTTTTTGACGAGCGACGCCGTATCACTGCGAAATAATCGGGCAACCATCAAGACGACAATAAAATAAGGAACGCCTCGCGCACGGTTATCAAAAAAGTTCGCGATCGCTCCCCAAGCAATCCCCAGCAGCAATGGTCCGGCATAACTGAAATTCAACCAGGCTTCGGCAATCGCAGAAAACGCCAACGCCCCTCCCCGCCTAGCCGTATCGATGTGGTACGACCAAACATAGTTTTCAGCGAGCGTCGTGACTTCAATGCCACCGAGGAATCGTGGCCAAGCCAAGAGCAACGGCGTCTTCACGTAAGAACTGCCCAGCCACATCGGCGAGTCGTGACTGGTGTAGAAAGTCGCGATGGAATAGGAGGCATCGGCATCCAATCCGCTAAGCGTCAGGTGCAAGTTGTCATAGATCATCGCCATATCGACCCGGTCGCCCAGGTACCAGGCAAACGCGACGGCGTAGAGCGTTTTGAAGGCGAACACCATGAATGCACAGGAACTGACGATTCCCACCAACTTCCAACCACGCAGTTTTGGCTGCCACTGAAACGTGCCGACAAGCACTACCAACATCACGTAGCTGCGATTTCCCGTCACCAACGCCAGCAACAAGGCAAGACCCATCGCCATGAGGCCCTTGCGTTTGTTGCCACACAAGATCGTGATGATGTCCATCGACATCGTGAGCGGAATTAGCAATTGACCGAATTTGTAGGAAGCATATTGGCTGGCCATCGCCAGCCGCTCCATCCGGTCGAGCCCGAAAAAGATCTTGATGTAGAAGTAGGTCACCAAGACGTGAATCGCGATCAACGCCCATTCAGGCGGAGTATGAAGGGCGTAGCGAAGCTCGATTGGCCTGCTCTGTCGCTTGCCCTGCATGACAGCGTACGTCAACAGAAACGCAATTCCGCACAGCAAATAGCACCACATCACGAACGCGACGCGAGGCCAGTTCGTCGGGTCCATCATATAGATTTCACCCGAGGTATACGGAATCTCGGCACCGCTAATCAGATCGATCCCCACGGCGAACCCGTAGTACAGCCACACAGCCAAAAAGAGATTGCGTAGCGAGTAGAGATTCGTATCCTGCGAAGCTCCAATCACCCACAGGAAGATGACGATCGCCAGCAGTGTCATCGCAGTGATTAACAAGAATGGCACGGCGGCGACTCCTTAAGGTTACTTGTGTCTTCTTGCAAAGTAGCGTTAGGCTGCCCGCAACGCGCCGTGATCCAACAACGATCGAAACAACGGATTTGCAGACGCCTCACGCATATGCTCGGTCAGATTGAACGCCATCCAAACACTCAGGGCGTGCTGTGACTGACCGGCCAGAAAATCTTGCCAAATGCGGCCCAGCACGTTCGCATCAAGCCAACCGGCCTCATGAACGTCGCGTCGCCCCAGCGAATCGGCAACCAATTCCTTCATGGGTCCCGCAAGCCACCGAGCAAGCGGTACGTTGAATCCATGCTTTGGTCGATTCAAGATCCGCGTTGAAACGCGTTTCGCCAACAACTTTTTCAATGTGCACTTCAAGCCGTCCGCGTACTTGTCGGCGCTATTCAACCGAATGCCAGACTCCGCCACCCGATAGTCAAGCAACGGACAACGCACCTCCAACGCCACCTGCATACTGGCCCGGTCCAACTTCACCTGCAGATCGTCGGGGATGTAGTACGTGGCATCGAAACATGCTGCTTTCGATAAGTCGTCACCGGCGGTGCGATCAAATACGTCTCGCACCATGTCTTGCGCTGAAACCTGCTGTCCCGAACGAGCGACATCGGAACTCAATACGTCAATCGGATCACACGCATTCCAGGTGCGTTTAATCTCACAGTACAGTTCAGCGGCATCTCGGGCTTTTAACCACCGCGACAGTCTGTGCCCACGACGCCTATCCAAACGTTTCAGCCCGGCGCCGGCTACCGAGCGGAATATCCGCGGTACCTTCTGAGCCAGTAAGGCCTTTTGAAACCACTGATAACGGGCATAGCCACCAAAGAATTCATCACCGCCGTCCCCAGACAGCGCGACGGTTACGTGTTGCTTCACCGCCCGACAAAGCAGCATCGTGACTAATCCCGAGGAATCCGCGTAAGGCTGCTCGTAGCAATCGAGATAATCTTCCGCAAGCTGCGCTAAGTTGTCTTCTTCAATTTCGATCACACGGTGCGGCAACTTTAACTCGTTGGCCGTTTCGCGTGCGTCGTTGGCTTCGTCATGAGCCTGGTCACGGAACGCGACGGTGAATGTCGGAATGCCTTCGCCAGAACTCGATGCAGCGTCGGCGAGGTACGCAGCCACCAAGGCCGAATCAACACCACCGCTCAAGAAGGAACCGAGCGGAACGTCGCTCAACTTCCGCAATCGTATCGCGTCGGCGAACCGCTCATCCAGATCATTCAACGAAACGGAATCGTTACCCCAAGCATAATCCGTGAATTGATGGTAATGCCTTCGACCCGTGATCCTTCCTTGCTGAACATGCACAACTTCACCAGGGCAAACCTGAGTGGTTCCCTGGTAGAAAGTGTACGGCGAAGTAAAGTAACCAAAGTGAAAAAAAATACATAAGTTCCGAGCGTCGGCCCGCAGACCGAACGGCTTGAGCGATCGCAACTCGGATGCAAAGGCAACAATCTGATTGCTGCCCGAAGTTTCTTCATATAAGTACAGGGGCTTCTTCCCCATGCGATCACGAACCAACGTGATCTTGCTGCTCGCCATGTCCACGATCGCCATGGCGAACATCCCGTTCAACTCCGGCAGGATCGCCTCACCGTGGCGTTCGAAGAGCTCCAACACGACTTCGGTATCGCCCGAGGTCGCTAGACGATGGTCTGACAGGTACTTCTTCGCCAGCTCGTCTGAGTTGTAGACTTCGCCGTTGAATACGATTGCCGTGCGTTGACTCGCCGACAACATCGGCTGATTGGCACGTGGGTTTAGATCGCGTATTGCCAGGCGTCGAAAGCCCACGTGCGCCGTGCCCTGACTGCACGCCAAATCGCCACCGGAATCCGGACCGCGATGGACGATGCGGCCAGCCATCTCCCGAACCACGGATTCCGTATTTTGATGAGGGCTCTTCAGCGATAGCCCGACAATTCCGCACATGGATCGACTTTGCTCTGCAGGAAGACTCGACAGCCGCGCAACCGACCGTCGAATCATCGTTCATATTTTCGCGGGGAGACAATACACGGATCCATGAGGTGGCGATATGGCAGAAACCCCGCAGGAGCCAGCAACACAGCCGCAAGCAAGCTGTCATTGCGTCTGAACCGCACGCATCCTGCTGCAAGCGGCATCACAGCTTGCGCAATCCGCACGACCACTACATTAGACAAGGATTCACATCCGCAATCTTCGCCGACAAATCCCGAGCGGCGTAAACGTGGTAAGAGTGGCAAGCCCTAGGGCCCTGAAAGGATGGGCTGAGAAAGTTCCCACTTCGTGTCCGAAGAACCTATAGTTGACTTCGGACTTAAATCAACAGTTACCACCCTCCCGAATACAAGACACTTCAATCCCATGGCTGCGGCAACATTTTGGCAAACGATGACGTGGACCCGATTCGCTCGACCCGCTTGTGACCAAGCGTTGTACCGGCGTATCCAACGTTGCAGCCCGACCAGGATTGTCGAGTTTGGAATTGGCGATCTTGCCAGAACGCAACGCGTGATTAGCTTGGCTCAGCGATTCAAGCCCACTGAGGACGAAGAGCGAATCCAGTATTGCGGAATTGATCTCTTTGAAATGAGCGACCAAGAATCGCCGCTCAAGCTCAAGCAAACACACAACACGCTGGCTCGCAGCGGCGCGAAAGTACGCCTCGTTCCCGGCGACCTAACGTCCGCGCTTGCGAGAACAGCGAACGTTTTGCCAGAGACGGATTTGCTGATCGTAAGCGACAGCCAAAGCCGAGAAGACCTGGAAAAGGTTTTCCACTTCCTGCCACGCATGCTCCACCCTGAGAGTTCGATCGCTCGATACTCCGTACAAGGTGGCAAGCTTCGACTGCGATGGATGAAGCCAGACTCGTTCGTGACTCCCGTCCGACGACGACGCGCTGCGTAAAGCCCTACTCTGCGAGCAACTCGCCGATAGCGCGTTCCATCTCTTCCTTATCGTTCACGCCATCGAACTTGTATCGAAGGCGGCCTTTACGATCGTACAGATGGATAGCGGGCACCGCGCCGTCCTCAACCTGTACGGCGGCGAGCCCCGCTTCGGTCATTCCTTCGTTTAGCCCCCAATGCGGTAGCGGCAGGTCCAACTGGCTCAGCATCGCGTTCGCCTTGGCAAGTCCTTCTCGGCCATCCATATTCACAGCAATGACGTCCAAACCCTGATCGCCGTAAGTCTGGTGCAACTGCACCTTTTGAGGAAATCCCTCAATGCAACTCGGTCACCACGTGGCCCACATGTCCAGCAGCACGACCCGCCCGAGTCTCTCCTCCATCTTGGACTGAAACTCCGCGGCAGACATCATCTGCAGCGGGCCGTCCACTGAATTACTAACGACGATATTGTCTGCGTCGCCGGACGTATCATCGGTGGAAACGGTCGCCGCCGAACATCCGAGCAGCAACGCCAAGGGCACGATTAACGCGAATTGCAACTTCTTCATCTCGGTCCTCAAATAACACTTGGGGCAAACTGAGCGCTGGCCGGACGCAATACTCATTTCCAACGAATGGCACAGCCGAATGGCCGAGCATGCGTCTTGTCCGGCGTCTTGCCCGCCAACGTCGCCGCGATGGCGTCACTCAAATACTTCTTCTTGGGGCGGCCCTTCAAAGTCCGATCGTCATCAATCGCTCCGTGGTAGACGATCTTTCTATTGGCATCGAGCAGAAACACCTCTGGCGTCAGGCGTGCTCCGTAAGCCTTCGCAACGACCTGCCGATCATCACGTAAATAAGCAAATGAAAGCTTGGACTTCGTTGCCATTTTCTTCATTGCTTTCACGCTCTCAGCATCCCCCTTATTGGGATTTAGCGCAACAATCGAGAAGCCCTTTTTACCAAACTCTTTTTGCAATGCGTTCAGTTGCGGCAGATACGAACGGACGACAGGACACTCATTACACAAGAAAACCACAGCAATCGCCTTGGACTCTCTAAGGTCTGCCACGGCATGTCGTTTCCCGTCGACACCCAACAGGCCGTCCCAAGCGGGTGCGGCCATACCTACTTCCAACTTCGTCCGTTTGGCATGAGCTAGTGGCAGGCAAACGGCAAAAGCTAGTAGAACGGTGAGTAGTTTGATGTGACGCATCATTCACATTCTTGGTAAAAGAAGAAGCATGAGCCCGCATTATTCAAGACAGCAGACCGACTCGTCAACTTGAGCCGCAGCCAACTGCAAGCGTCTTCACCAAAATAGCAATCAACGCCCGGCAAATCCGCCGAGCCACACGAATATGAATCGTTACGTACGCCCGCTGATACTTTCGCTGCTGATCGCCGTCCTGGGCTGCGGCCAAACCAACGCACCGCCAACTAGTGGCGAGACGCCCTCGAATGCTTCGACCACCAATAGCTCCGAGGGCAGCGAGTCGAATTCTGCTAGTGCCCCCAGTAACAAAGTGAACGGGGAAAACGGGCACACCGAACCGGCACCTACCAGCGCCCCCGTCGCAACTGCCATAGACGGGACGAGCAACGTTGAAGCCGAACCGGAAGCTCCGACTTCAGATGCAACCTCCGGCGAAACTGCAAGTACGACTGAAGAGAAAGAAATCGCCACCATCGTCAGCGACGCTCCCACAAGAAAGTTGCGTGTCGCGACGTTCAACTGCTCTCTGTATCGCAAACGACTCGGCGAGCTTAGCAAGGATTTAGCTTCTGGCGAAAACGACGATGCCCATCGCATTGCCCATATCATTCAGACGATTCGTCCCGACGTGCTGCTGCTGAACGAATTCGACTACGACCCCGAACTGGCCTCCATCACCTCTTTCCGAGAACTGTACCTAAGCATCGGTCACGACAAGGCCCAGCCAATCGACTACCCGCACGTCTACACAAGCTCGGTGAATACAGGTGAGCCAAGCGGAGTGGATCTGGATAACGACGGAAGCACCGACGGATGGAATGACAGTTTTGGTTTCGGCCGCTACCCAGGGCAATACGGCATGGTAGTTTTGTCTAGATACCCAATAGACACTCAGCAGACACGAACTTTTCAAAAGCTCCTTTGGAAGGACATGCACGCTGCCAACATCCCGACTGATCCGTCGTCCGGCAAGAACTTCTATTCAGATGAGGCGATGGATGTATTTCGGATTTCATCCAAGAGTCACTGGGACGTTGCAATCAACGTAGACAATTCGACGCTTCATTTCCTGGTTAGTCATCCGACGCCCCCCGTCTTCGATGGACCAGAGGATAGAAACGGCAAACGAAATCATGACGAGATCCGGTTGCTGGCTGACTACATTTCTGGCGACCCACACGGTTACATCAAGGACGATGTGGGCAAGCAGGGAGGACTGGCTTCGGAAAGCCACTTCGTCATCGCTGGTGATCTGAACGCCGACCCCAACGACGGAGCCAGTTATCAGTACGCTATCCGACAACTCACCGAGCACCCGCTAGTCCATTCGTCGCCAACGCCTCAAAGCGAAGGTGCACTTGAACAAGCGAATCAAGGAGCCAACAAGGAACACGTTAGCGATCCGAAATTCGACACTGCCGACTTTGACGATCGACGCACTGGAAATCTTCGAGCCGACTACGTCCTTGCTTCGAAGACCGTCAACCTGGTTGATTGCGGCGTGTTTTGGCCCAAATCAGGAGAAGCTGGGCACGAACTGGTTTCCGTCTCCGACCACCGGCTCGTTTGGATAGACATCGAGCTTCCTTAAACATTCGATACGCAAGCATCCGTCACCGACGGATTGCGTGAGACTACTCGCAGCCACCCGGGCCGCATGTAGGTCGTCATCCGCCACCAGGTGGAAGCATTGGCAAGTTTCCGCCTTTGCCGCTATGGGCCGCTGGTACGCTGAATTGCTTGCAGAGCTTCGAGCTGCCGCATTCAGGGCACTCCGGCGTTTCATCGCCTCGCACAAGAAGCTCAACGTGTTGCTGGCATGATTCGCAAAGGTATTCGTAGAGCGGCATACTACTGACTTAGTGCTGTTCCATGTGACTATCGATTCAAACACCAACGAATCGAGGTGCGAAACCGTGAGTCGCGTCGCACCACATTTTTCGCTGGCTTCTTGCTTACAGAGTATATCCCGCGACCCTGATCATGAACAAATGGCCTACACCCAAGGATCGTTTGATCAACAACTATCGAATCGGGATGTTTTGGGGATTCAGCTCCGACGTTTATCAACCAAACGATGCTAAGTGATCAACGGAGCCCCGACCTGACGATGCAGGTAGTCAATTTCATCGCGGCAAAGCTCAAGCTCTCTCCCCAATTCGCGTAGGTATCGAGCTTCTCGATTCGTATCCAAGTCGATGGCTGTTAGCGAAATCGCATAGACCTCGTCCTCCAACCCCGGTGGCACCTCGCGAGCGAATCGACACACATCAATGGGACACGAGAATTCGTGCTCTAGGAACTCGCGTTCTTGGCGCGACAGATACCCCATGCGACTCAGAATGTTATCCCGCTCCTGCCGGTCGAGCCGGCCATCGGACCGAGCTGCGTAAACCATGGCACGAATCAGCAACTGTGCCTGCCGGGTCGCCAGCGTCCGATCCGTTGGGAACCGATAATCATCAGGACGAATTTCTGGCTTCAATATCGAACGTTCGCGAGCCGATCTTGGGAAATCGCGACGTGCGCGATCATGGTCCCGTCGTGTCGCATCACGCCGATCACGTTCAAAATCGCGGCGATCCTTATCTGACTTGTAACGCCCGTAAGCATCAACGGCATCGCGAATCAAACCACCTAGCGGGCTGACATTGACGGAACGACCTTGGGCGTGCCGCCGAGGGTTTGCTCGTTGGGGCCTGGGCACGCCACGCCCAGCACCGCCCATAATCCCCTCTAAGATGTTACCGCCTCGACCACGAGCCAGTTGACGGTTCCCCAACAAGTCGCCAAGAATTCGAATCGCGTCCATAGTTTATCTCCCACAAATGATTGCAGGCACATTCTAGTTACGCCATGACCAGAGTGGCAATCATTCAAGTTTGCCGGCCGAGGACACATCGCTAGACCGGGAAACAGCCGGGACGATACTGAATACCGCTCCGCGACACCGGCATGAACACCTCGCGAAACGAGGTGGACCGCAAGGAACTCAGAAGACGCTGACACTCGCGCCAACCAGTTGGCATCGAACACTTGACCACGCCTTGACGACAAGACCGGGGCGGTGCCGAAAGGCGTGCGGCTACAGATCAGAACTAACGAGCGTTCCGCGAAGCCAACGGTGATGGAGCCTGAGTCAGATCGATTTCGACATCGGAAAGCGTTGCGTCCATTTTTCCCGTCTTCAAATTGTACTGAATTCGCCGAGCTTTACCGGTAACTGGGGCTCCGACCTCGTCGACCGAGTTGCGTTGCCAGAACTCCGCCAGGCGACGTTCGTTGCCCTTCATGCTTAGCAGGCC
>CAYQMZ010000243.1:0-9649 GCA_964418725.1 uncultured Pirellulaceae bacterium | reverse complement strand
CAATGGGGACTTCCTTTTCGCATAATTGTCCACCCTGCGCATTCAACATTGCAGTATCGGGTACGAACTTACCCCTTGAGGGTTTTGTTGCCAGGTCAGTTTTCCAGTGGCCAAGTCCACCGACTGTGTGTTGCCCACGGCCTGGGCGGTGGAGGTAGTTCCATTTACGTGGTCGGACTTGCTAGTTCCCCTAAAGAATCGCATGCTTCTCCCGGAGGCCGGGCGAGCGTGCCATGCGGTGAGAAAGAAACTGTTTGACACCAGCGTGCCAAATTGCGGTCCTCCGGCAATGTGGCCTGCCCCGGTGAGATCTATGTCTTCGCCGATGAAATCACTTGTAGTGTTTTGTCCCAGTGGGAATCTGTCGTACTTCTTTTCGATCGAATCTGGGGCATTGGGCAAGGCTTGTCCGCCATTCGCTTCCGCTTCCTCCTTGACGACAGACTCAGCGATTGCCAACGATGCGACCGTAAAAAGCAGAACCCCAGCCATGTAAATCCGAACCATTTCGTTTCCTTCCAAAAACAGTTTTCAACAACAATAGTACAAACAAACCGAACGGCGTCCCGCGTGGCTCCGGAACATTACTAACACCCTGTTCCATTCCGAAGTTTGATGAGAGTGCGAGGAAGTCCGAGAAATCAACGAGTCCGCTACAGTCGATGTCACCCAGCTCATGCCTGGTGACGACATCCCCAAAGTTATCGGAGAGAATCAAGAAATCCGAGAAGGCCACCTGGCCATCTCCATCAACGTCCCCAGCAGTCGACGTGTCACAAGGAGAGGAGCTAATCGTGAAAGCCATTTCGCTGTCAAAGTCGAACGAAACGTTGATCGCCTGGAGACCCCATCTTTGAGATGCGTCAACATCCTCGGTTGATAACGGCAGGTCATTGGAGAAGACGGGAGAACCTTCGAACTCCTGTATCGCAAAGGAAAACGCTGGTTCCGTTTCCTTCGCGGTTGTAATTCCAAAGTTGCCAAACAGACTACCACCGCTGTTGATAATCAGAATCATATCGTCATCTTCCACAACGGTGTCGCCAAAATGTATCCGGAGATTGTCAGCTGGGTAGACGCTTGCGCCGGGAAAAAACTCCAGCTCCGGTAACACGGGTGCGTCCGACTGGTAAGCGAACGACCCTCTGATCAGGTCACCGTCTTGAAAACCGGTCTTGGAGAGTTCGCCTAGCGCCGGCGCGTCATCTGGCAGTCCGTGCGTCCCGAACCCAGCAAACTCGGCCACCAAGGTGTCGGCGTGGCATACACCACCGAATAGCAATACGATGAGATAGAAATGTTTCATGACTCTGTCCTTACCACTGAGAAAACGCGAATTGCTCCTGGAGAATTCCGTTTTAGTTCATCGGCGGCTTTTTGCCGCAAACAATCCTTTGCCAACTGGGATTTGAGTCAGATTTGACGCCAAAAGTGGCTTGATTTTAGATCGCCCTCCGTAGTCACGGCAGCCATCGTAGCTGCAGCCGGAGTAGTGGCAAGTTGGTCTGCGGATTATTTCTCAGGACCGTGAGATGTGTTACGAGCAATCAGGAATTGGTAGAAATCCGTATGAGCTTGCCGTAGCATTTCGCGGCTCGACAAGGGGACGTCCTTTTGATTGTTGAAGTACGATGATCTCACCGCCAGTACTTAACTCAACGTTACTCTAGTCGGGTAGGACTTTCACACGTGAACGCGGTCGATTTCGGCTTGAATGGAACGACAAGAGTGCTTGATTCTGGCTTCTTTCGCGAATGATAATGGTCAGGCTTGGCCTTCCTCATCGGTGCCCGAAGAAAACGCCGACCGATGCTTCTAAGCGAATTTGCTACAAGACAGAGGCCACATCAACCGCCGAGCTTGGCGTGGCGTTGCCATGCTCCGAAGCTCTCACTGTCACATTTCGTGTGTCTCAGCAATTATCAGTCTGAACAGCGATAACTTCGTGACGAGGTTCCTTCCCAGTTCGCCAATGACCTGCGTCACAAAAGCCGGCCGTTCCTCCGCACTTGCGGCGTGCGCTTTGTCGAGCCGATAGGAATCTCTATCGGTGACGAAATCAACTACCGCCTTGTGCCGCTCATATCGTGCGGATCACTGGATCCTGAAGAAGTGAGGATGACGAACACTTCGAAAACCGGCGCACGTCGATTGACGGCAAGACGGATCGGGCATTCGCTCATCCCGTCCGCATTCTGGCGTCGCAGCAACTTGTCACATTGCGGTTCAATCTCTTCCTCGTGGCAAGAAGTTGAATTGCTTCTAATACATGCCGGTTGTTGAACCACCATCCACGGCGATCGCCGTTCCTTGAATATGGCGAGCATCCTCCGAGCACAAGAACAGCGACAATGTCGCGATGTCATCCGGGCGACCAAGCCTTGCTAGACCGTCTTGTGCGATTAGGTCGGCGCGGACTTCCTCCGGGGTTTTGCCAGTTGCTTTTGATCGCTGTTCGAAAATCTCTTGGACTCGTTCCGTTTCCGTGAGACCTGGAAGAATCGCATTCACGTTGACTCCATCCCGTTTCCCGAGCCCGGCCAAGCCCTTCGTGAAGTTGTTCATTGCGGCGTTTACTGAACCACCAATCAAGAATTCGCAATCTGGAGTTCGAGCGGCTCCGCCAATGATATTGATGACGTGCCCCTTGGTGTCTCGCAGATTCGGCCATAGCAGTCGACACAGTCGCACACAGCCGAAGAACTTCAAAGCAAAACCATCCTGCCAAACGTCTTCGCCCTGCTCGAGGAACTTTCCCGCTTGCGTCGCACCGGCGGAATTCACCAGCACGTCACAGCGACCGTACCGTTCCGTCACCAACTCAAGTACTTTCTGGCAACCGTCTTCGTTTCGCAAATCCGTAGCACAGATGTCGGGGCGATGTGCTCCGCTCTGTTCGATTGCGTCAGCGGCAGCGATTAGATTTGCTTCGGTCGTCGCTGCTAAGACGGTTTTCGCCCCTTCGGCGGCGAATGCTGCGGCAACACCTCGTCCAATGCCACGGCTGCTGCCGGAAACTACCACAACTTTGTCAGTAAACCTGTTAGACATCGTTAATCACTCCTCTGATTTGTTGTCGGCCGCCGCGACCGCTGCTCGCAAGCCTAGCAAATAACTATCGAATCCGAACCCAGCGATGTAGCCCTTGGCGATATCCGAGATCACCGAATGCTGACGGAACTTGTCGCGCGCGTGGTTGTTGGACATGTGAATTTCCACGATTGGACACGACAGCATCGCCAAGGCGTCACGCATGCCGTAGCTGTAGTGTGTCCAGGCTCCGGGGTTGATCACAACACCGTCGACTCTCTCGAAGTACGCCTTGTGGATCCGTTCGACGAGCTCCCCTTCGAAATTGGTTTGAAAGGTCTCGACCTTAACTCCAAGTTCCGTACCGAGTTTTTCAAGCCCCTCGTTGATCTGGTCGAGCGTGACCGTACCGTAGAACTCAGGCTCTCGCTTGCCGTACATATTGTGATTGATGCCGTGCAGCATCAGAAAGTTCTTCATCGTCAATCCTTGTTCTAGTCTCTGCGGATCAAACCTGAGTGGAACGGCGCTAGCCTCGGAGGAGGCAGCATCTGTCGGAGCCAGGCGTCATTCCGCTCATCGTTACTGTGCCACGTTTTTGTTCGATCACAGCGGCTAGTCTGTACGAACCGTCATCCCTGTGCGAGCTGCCTCGACAATCGCGTCGACGACCCTCAAATTCGCCAGACCATCGCGCCCACTAACGATGGGTTTCGCGCGGCCACAAATTACGTCAGCAAAGTGCTCGATTTGGTTGGCAAGTGGATCAGTCACTTCTAATTCGATTTTTGATCGTTCTAACGGCTTGTGCCACGACTGGTCTGCTGCCGAAGGATAGCGATTCAATCGCATTGTGGGAATCGACAGAGATCCCATCGTTCCGGCAATATGGTAGCAGTCGGCTTCGTCTGAATGAGCGATATCGTATCTCGGGTCCTCTCCCGAAGTATGCTCCCAACTGTGATCCGACGCAGCAGTGTCGGACAGAATGAAGGTACCGAGCGCACCGCTTGCGAACTGCAGCGAGATGGATGCGGTATCCTCAACCGGAAAACCTCGCGTGGCGCTGGACGTGAATGCTTGAACCGCAACGATCTCGCCGCACAGAGCGCGCAGGTTTCCGATTTCATGAATCATGTTTAGCAAGATCGGTCCGCCACCAGGCTCACGCCGCCAAGCAAATGCGCCGTCGTAATAGCCCTCGTTCTCCGCCTTGTAGAATAGCACCGATCCAGACACCGCGACGATCTTGCCGAGCACACCGCTTTCGATCACCTCGACTGCCTTTGCCATGTTGGAGCTATAGCAGCGATGGTGCCCAACCAGGATTGGTACATCTGCGAGATCAGCAGCTTCGCAAAGCTGAACGCCCGCGTCATAGGTATGGGCGACTGGTTTCTCGACGAGGGTAGGTAGACCGACCGCGATGCACTGAAGTGCCTGTTCCGCGTGCAACTGATTGGGTGTTGCGAGGATGATGCCATCAGGCCGATCCTTTTCAAGGATCTCGTCAAGCGACGAATAGAGCGGCACACCGTATTGATCCGCTATCTCTTCAGTAGCCGGCGCAACGTCAACAATCGCGGAGAGCTGAGCTCGTTCGGCCTTCGACGCCAAATCGATGTGTCGCTTACCAATCAGGCCGGCACCGGCGACTGCAATTCGAGTTCGAACAGACATAGAACTTACTTCTCAATCGCAACAGATAATGTGGCCAAATCGCCGAACTGTCCAACGTACTCTTGTCCAGCTTGCAATGGTGTGGGCAAAGTCAATGATCCGGTTGAAAGCAGATCGCCTTTGACAACACCACGCCCTCGCGCAGACAAACCGTTGATTGTCTCCACTACGATGTCGGCAGGGTCGCAGCGGTAATCTCCTGTGTACATCTGGATGGGCTCCCCATTGTCGATGCGCCCCGTGATTTGCATGTGCTCCAGATCGAGATCATGCCAGTCTGCAATATCCGCCGAAGTCACGTAGGCTGCACCAGTACCGCTATCCGCGATGCAGTCGTAAGTCGTGACTTTCCTGCCTTCCACCACCCAGCGCGAACCGGAAATCTCCAAGCCCGGATGCAACACGATGATCGGATCGAGATCCGCTCGCGTATACGGCGTGTCGCGGGGAGTTACGTCTTCCAAAAATCGAAATGCAAACTCACACTCGATTTTGTAACCGTCGTACATTGCGCGCGGAACCGTGGCTCCGTTCTCGTAGATCCGAGACTTCATCAGCCAGCCCACTACCGGACCATCGTGGCCTTCGAGCACTTGCACCGCTTTTGTCGATGCTCCCACTTTCCAGCCGACGATCTCTTCGCCAAGCAGCACTTCGATGCGTTCTTGGATCTCAAACGCTTCCTCGCGGGACTGCGGTGATACTTCCACTGCAGGAAGTGGAACCGTACTCTTTGTCTGCCACGCCCGAGCCAGGTCTTGTGCAAGTGCCTCAAATTTAGGATTCATCGTCTTCTTTCAAGTCAGCGGAACCGTGATTTCGCCAATCACTTTCTGAGTCGAAGGACGCATTCCACGCCACCAAGCAAACGCCTCGGCGGCCTGTTCAACGAGCATGCCAACACCATCAGCCAACTGTCCAGCGCCAGCCGTTTGAGCAAGCTGCAAAAACGGCGTGAGTCCTTTCGCGTAACTCAACTCATAGGCGAGACAGCCGGCACCAAAAGCTTCCGCGCGAAGATCTGGCATTTCACCGCGAAGGCTCGCTGATGTGGCATTGATGACGATATCGAACGCGTCGTCTTTCAGATCCGCATATCCTGAAGTCTCGACAGTTCCCAGATCGGAGAACATGTCCGCGAGCTCTTCGGCTTTTGAAACCGTTCGATTGACGATGACAAACTGAGCTGGAGACTCACCCAAGAATGGACGAATCAGTCCGCGTGTAGCGCCGCCGGCCCCTAGTAACAAGACGCGTCGGTCCTTCATCGTATAGCCGAGGTTTTCGACGATATCGCGTACGAGACCAACACCATCGTAGTTCTGACCTAGAACTCGATCTGCATCGAACTTCATGCAGTTGACGGCGCCGGCTGCCTTGGCACCGTCAGAAAGTTCGTCGACGTATTCGAACGCGTCGAGTTTGAAAGGCGTCGTGATGTTCAGTCCCATCGCTCCATCGGCGCGAAACTTATCAATCGTTTCCTTGAATCTTCCAATCGGACCTTCGATCAATCCGTAGTGGATGTCTTGGTTCGTCTCGTCGGCGAATGCGTGGTGGATCTGCGGCGACTTGCTGTGGCTGATCGGGTTACCAATTGCGGCGTAGCGGTCGGTCATGCGTCGCCTCCCGACTGCTGACAGAATTTCGCGACATCCTCTTCGGCATAGAGCACTCCGTCCGATTGCATCGCGGCAATGTCTTCGTCGCTAAAACCAAGCTCGCTGGCAATTTCGTGGTTGTGCTGTCCCAACATCGGAGCAACGCTGCTTGGGGAAGTATCGCAATCGGAAAAGCGAAACGGCAGATTCGTCATCTTGATCTTGCCGATCGCGGGATGTTCTTGCTCGATCACCATGTCGCGTTCGAGCGTTTGGGGGTCCGTGAGCACTTGGTCGATCGTTCGAACCGGTCCGGCTGGCACGGCTACCGCATCCAACTGCTCGCAACAAGCCTGCACCGAAGTTTGTGCCATCGTCCACTCATGAATCTTCTGCAAAATCTCTTTGCGGTGTTCGTTTCGCCCCGCTGGTGAATGAAACCTAGAATCGGCTGCCAGTTCTTCGTCCCCAATCAATTGAGCGAGTCGCTTCCAAGCATCATCGACTTGCGCGGCAATCACCAGGTTGCCATCGCGAGCAGGAAAGACACCGTACACCGTGCTTTGCGGCAGATCGTGTCCCGTCTGCTCCGGCAGTTCTTTGCCGTCGCTCATTAGATACCCTTGCGCCGCGTAGTCATGCATCGAGATCATGCAGTCATAGAGAGCGATGTCGATGTGTTGACCAAGACCTGTTCGTTCGCGACCGAACAATGCGGCGCAGATTGCGGAGACGCCGTGCATTCCTGCGTACATGTCAGCGATTGGCATCCGAAAGAGCGGAGGTGGTTCGCCTGGGACGCCAACAATCGACATGGCGCCGCTCACCGCTTCGGCAAGCAACCCAAAGCCGGGTCGAGAGGCGTCCGGCCCCGTATGTCCGTAGGCCGACACCGAACAGTACACGAGCTTTGGATTTCGCTCGGACAGGGCGGCGTAGCCTAATCCGAGTCTTTCAAGAGCACCGGGGCGATAGTTCTCAACAAAGACGTCGGCCGAGTCCGCCAGCTTGCGCATTAAGTCTAGTCCACGTTCATCTTTGACGTTGATGCAAAGGCCACGCTTGCCCATGTTCTGTTGCAGGAAATAACCGCTGTGGCCTTTCACCTTTGTAGGCGCACCTCGACCCGCGTCGCCATGTGTCGGTCGCTCCACTTTGATTACGTCGGCGCCCATAGCGCTCAAGCAGCGCGAAATGTGCGGCCCAGCCAGAAAGTGGCTGTAGTCGATGACTCGAATGCCTTCCAGCAGTCGTGATTGCGAACTCATTCGGCCTCCTTGCGTCGTGGAATCATCAAGCGGTGTTCGCCCTTCTGTACCACTTCGTCGTTTTGATTGATCAACTCCGACTTCAAAATCACGATGCCCCATTCGGGTCGGCTCTTGGACGGTCGAGCTCCCGTGACTTCAAAGCGAACGTGAAGCGTATCGTTGATTTTGATTGGCAACCGAAAATCCCACGTCCAGCCTAACGACATACCGGGAAGGAAACGGTATTCGCTTTGCGTCTTCAAACCATCTGCGATCGCCAAACCTAGTAGCCCGTGCGCGACGCGTGTGCCGAATGGCGTGGTTGCAGCGTACTCTTCATCCAAGTGAACCGGTGTGTAGTCACCCGTCAACTCCGCATAAGCCTTGATGCGGTCTTCGGTCACTACGTATTTTGGACTAATGCACACGTCACCGTCTTTGGCATCGTCCCAGGTCTTTTCGGGTGTGTCGAAATTGGATGCGGGCAACATCGCCCAAGGGCTGCGCGAAGGTTGACTTTCAGCAGTTGGTTCTGCTCGAGGGTCAATTGCCAGTGCTTCCTCCACAGCGTTCCCGGTTGCTTGCAGCAGCTCGATTGCCAAGCCATCCGGTAACTGCAGCCAATTCGCGCCCCGAGGAAGCGCTTTTGCTCCCAGCCTCTCACATTCAGCAATCGCGGCATCGAGGTCTTCGGCCATGATTCCCAAATGAGCTAACCAACCTCCGTCATTGCTCGGTCGTTCGTTGAGCTGAGGATCACTGATGAACTGAATTCCACCAATTGTCCAATACTGGTTCGGAGAATTCGGATCACCGTCGACTTCTCGCATCTCCATCCCGAGTGCTTCGCGAAAGAAATGGATATGCCAATTGATGTCCTTCACGCGAATGGCAACGTGTTCGACGTAGGCTCTGTTCTTGGTCACTTGTCTATCTTTGGCTGCTTCAGTTGTTCTATTTGGTATGGACTGGATTGAACATGCGACGTTCTATTCCCTTGATGCAGGCAACCAGCGTTTGATTTATGGGCGTTGGAACTCCGACTTTGGCTCCCTGATTTACCACCGCTCCATTGATGTAGTCGACTTCGCTGATCGAGCCCTTTTCTAGGCTCTGCAAGATGGACGCTTTAAAGTCGAGCGGCATGCCGCTGGCCGCTTTGTCCCAAGTCTCTCGCGGCTCTTTCGTGGACAGTTCGATGCCGCTGGCTCTGGCGACGGCCATGCCTTCTGATACCGCAGCGAGTGCACAATCGACCACTTCTGGGGTGTCGTAGAGATCGCCGTAGGTCAGACCGGAAACGCCGCTTAGCGCGCCCGTAGCAACGTTTACTAGTAGCTTGTCCCAAATCGTTCCTACGATGTTCGACGAGACATGGGCCAACAGTCCGGCCACATTGAATTGATTGACGATACGCTGGACACGGTCGGTCCTGCTGCCGTCGAGTTCTCCGATAATCGTGTCACGGCCCTTCGTGCCTACCGTGACTTGACCCACTCGATATTGAGTCCCTCCGGCGTAGGTTTTGCCGGCGAGCAAACGTTCGCTCCCGACGATGTCCTTGAGAATCTCTTCGTGTCCGGCTCCATTTTGTAACGAAAGAACGACCGTGTCAGGCCCCAACAGAGAAGTCGAAGCCGCCATCGCTTCTTTGGTATGAAACGACTTCACCAAAACCAGCACGAGATCGACCACACCGACGCCTTGGGCTGTGGTCGACGCCTGAACTTGAACCGTACGATCTTCACCATTTTCAGTAAGGATCAACCCGCGACTGGTCATTGCGTCGACTTGATCAGCATTGCGATTGATCAGCCAAACATCGTTGCCCGCTTCCGAAAGCACACCGCCAATCGCGCAGCCCAACGAACCAGCGCCTAAGACACAGATTTTCAAAACGGGCTCCATCGTGACGACAGCGTGAGGGAAGAATCCAGGATTGTATGAGAACCACGCAAGAGGCGAAAGCGCCGCATACAGACGGATGCACAGATCTAACAAGAAGGCCGACGGAAAGGTGCTCGCCGGGTGCCACTGCTCTCTAGCCCGCTTGCCAGTAGTGTTCGTTGAGCTCAGTCCAAGGCTTGT